>JBKJXJ010000276.1:0-11536 GCA_046716125.1 Candidatus Eiseniibacteriota bacterium | reverse complement strand
CTGGGAATGCCGTCTGGTCATCGGAGTCATGAACAAGCAACCGCCATCGGGCGGAAGACGAAGCGTGTTTCGGGCTGTGTGTGCCCCAAGTGTCAGTACTTGTGCGCCGCGGCACCAAGGGCGTGCTCGTGAGTTCTTTCGTTGAGTCGTGCGGACAGTTCGTGGGCGCGCTCGTCATGACCTGCTTCGTTGTCGGGTGCTGGGTGCGCCTCGGCGGTCTGGCTGCGGGTGGTGATCGGGCTCGCCGAGAGCGGGAAACATCAAACGAGCGCGCCCGACTTTCGGGGAGGAAGCGGGCAGTGGGTGCACCGATCCATCGGCAGAAGCGACACGGACGCAAACACCAAGACCCAGCCCTACCGCGTCAACGCAAGGGAGGCAGCCGTCATGCGTGAACTGATCCTCCGCACCCGGCGCCTTTTCCTAGGCGACGATGCTCACTTGGCCAGGCGCTGGCAGAAAAGGATCGCGCCGGAGCTGGCCGAGCGGCGCCGGTTTGTTAAGCGCGTGGGATGTCAAGCGAGCGTCGGGGGGATTCTGCTCGCGCGCTCAGAAGATGCGGCGGGGAAATCAGTCTGGGTGGGGCTGCCGAGGCAGGAGTTTCTCTCCATGCACAGCTGGACGACCGGGAGCACCGGCAGCGGCAAGACATTTCTTGTCCTCGGGTTGCTTCTGCAGCTCCTCGAGGAGGGCAGCACGCCGCTTGTGATCCTCGATATGAAGGGCGAGCTCGCTTCGCTACTTTCCGAGACGATCCTGCCTGCGCTTGCTTCGGGGGCCGACCCCGAGCCCCTTGTAGAGAACCTCCGGATCATCCGTCCCTTCGCCTCCGGTTTCGTCCCCAGGCTCCGCCTGACAGCTCCTGAACCGGGCGTGGCGTCGCAGATCCAGGCATACAACCTGGCCGCCGCCCTTGAGGAAGCGCTGGGAGCGGACCTCGGCGCCCGCATGCACCATGTCTTCCTTCGGCTATCCGGTCTCGCCGTGGAACTCAATGAACCACTCCCTGTCATCGCCGATTGGCTGGCTTCGCCGACTCGCTTCGCCGAGGCGGCACGCGGCTCAGGCGACGAGCACCTGCGGCAATACGCGCGGGTGGACTTCCTCAGGGAAAACCGAACCTCGCTCGATGCTCTACGTGCTCGCCTCGACAGCTTTCTCTTCCTGCCACAGGTGCGGGCCGCACTCTCAGCCGGAGAGTGCGTGTCCTTCGGCAGCGCCCTTGAGCGGGGCGTAACCATCATCGACCTAGGGGATCCGCCAGCTGGAGCCGAGCAGGTTGCCAAGTTCTGGGCGGGAGTGCTCATCGGACGTCTGTCGCGGGCGATTCTCTCGCGGGAGGTCAATGACGATTCGCCTCAAGCACTCGTGGTCCTCGAAGAGTTTCAAGAGGCGTTGCAGCGGTTTCAGGTGGAACAGTTCACGAGACTCCTGGCGCTTTCGAGGCACAAGCGTGTCGCCTTGTTGTTCGTCAATCAGCAGCCCGGGCAGTTGGGGCCGGATCTCACGAGGCTCCTTCGGACCAACACCGGGCTGGAATGCGTCTTTCGCTGCAACTACGAGGACGCGCAGTCGGTCTCCCACGCGCTCCCCGTAGCGGACGAGACCACGCGTCCAGCGGAGGCGCGGATGGCCTTGGCGCGGCAGATGACCAGGCTTCCGCGGCGCTCCTACTACCTCTGGCTCAAGGAGGCCTCGTTCCGGGCTCAGCTCGTTCGCTCGCCTCGGCTCAACCTCGAAGAGCTGCGGGGCGAAGCCAGGGAAGCCTCTGAGGAAACCAGAGCACGCATTCGGCAGGGCACAGTTGCGGACGGAGCGGTTGAAGGTCGCATCTCCGAGCGCGCGCCACGGGCCGGGGAGGTTCTGATAGCCGACTCGCTCCTCCTGCCACAGGAGACCCTGCCGTCCGAATTCCCGTCGCTGGGGTGAAGTGATGAATCTCGAGCGAGTTCTTCGGTCGGCGTGGCGAATCGGCATGACTACCTGTCGGCTTGTGTGGTGGTCCCTAACCACGACGTGGCTTGGAGCGCAGTCACTGTGGCGGGTTATCAAGCTGGCTCGAAGGTGGCGAGGGATCTTCGGACAGACGATGCGCTGCTCGCGCGGCCACGTGGTGCCGACCTACGGCGTCTTCGATTGCCGCTGCGGAGCGCTTCATGAAGGCTGGATCTTTGGCCGCTGCCGGGTCTGCCGACAGACCGCGGGCTGGACACCTTGCCCGAAATGCAAACTACCAGTCAGGAATCCCCTGGCCTGAAAGGAGAAGCACGCATGGCCCGACAATCGAGAACCGCACGGCGCAGCGGTGCCGTGATCGAACTCACTGCACGCGACGAAGCGCTCCTTCGGGCGCTTTGCCGCTTTCGCGTCGCCCGAACGAGTCAGCTCGCGGTTTTATTCTTTGCAGAGGTTCGTCGAGATACGGCGGCAGAGCGGCTCCGGCGGCTCTATGACGGCGGGTTTCTCGACGTCCGTAGCACAGAGCGAAGCGAGGAGAACCTCTACTCCCTGGGGCTGAAGGGTCGGGAGTGGCTGAAGGAACGGGGCATCGGCACAGGCGCAATGCCCCGCGGCGGCGTGGAGCATCACCTCGGCATCGTGGAAGCCTGGGTAGGGCTAGCCACGGCCGTCCACGCCTCTCCGGCCTGTACCCTTGAGTTGTTCCGGCCGGACTGGGAGATCCGGGAGCATCCCGAGGGGAGGCTTGCCCGGCTTGTGCCAGACGCCTTGGTTCAGTTGAGAGGGATTGAACCCGTGGGCCGGAGTGACCCCGTTCGGTTCGCCCTCGAGGTCGACCGGGGCACGGAGCGGCCGCCGGAGCTGCAGCGGAAGTTCCGGCAGTACGAGGAGCTGCGGACGAATTCGAGCGGGATCTTCGGCTGGAGCGAGCTTGGGCTCGTTCTGGCAACGACTGGGGAGGGTCCACGGCGGCGCTCAGCCGTCGAATCTGCTCTTCGAGATGCGTGGGGCAGCTGGTGGCTCCTGTGGGAGTCCGGCGAGCCGGCAGACCGGATCCTCGAGCAACTGCCTCCGACCCCCCTGACGGGGACCCCTAACGGCAAGGGGTGGGATGCCGCGCTAAGCCACGATGTGGCAAGGAGGAAGACCATGACGGAGAGTGGGCCTTAGCGATGAGCAGGAGTCGGCCACTGACGATCCGGACTGACGAGTTCCTCGATGGTGGTGTCGAGTCCTCGACAGTTGACCTTCCGGTTCTTGGTCGGGGGACGCCAAGGAGCCTCGAGCCGCTTCTGACGCTTCGAGAAGTCGCCGCACTCCTTCGGGTTCATGAGAAGACCGTCTGTGGCTGGGTGAGGCGCCGCGACCTGCCTTGCATCCGCTTGGGTGGCCGACTACGGTTCGATCAGCGTGACGTCCTTCGGTGGATCGCGGCCAGGAAGGAGGGCTGACGAACATGCCGAAGCTGCCGAAGGGGATGTTCAAGCGAGGGCGCTCGTTCTACGTCAGGCGCCGTGAGAGAGGCAAGGACTGTTGGCATCGGCTCGGGACCGACTACGAGGACGCATGCCGAAAGCTCCGCTCGCTTCGCAGTCAGGGCGAGCGGACGGTCAGTCACCTGACCGTGCGACAAGCGGCCGAGGAGTGGTTCCGGACGTATGTGCCGAACGCCCGAAGTCCGTACGGCATCAAGCAGACTTCCGCGCGGATCGAACGGTTTCTCGAGCCGTTTCTCGGGCATCTCTTCCTCCACCGCCTGGGGCCTCAGGATCTTCGGGGGTACCGGCTGTGGCTGGAGGGGAAGGAACTCGCACCGCTCACGGTGAAGCACGTGCTGGCGGACGCGAGGTGCCTACTCAACTGGGCCGAAGACGCCGGCTACATCGACCGCTCACCGTTTCCGAGGCGGATCATGCCAAGGATCGAGGAACGGCCGCCTGACCGCTTGTCTGACGAGGACATCGAGAAGGTGGTCCGAATCCCCGACCCGCACGGGTTCGTCGTTCGGTTGGCGCTTGCGACCGGCGTGCGGTGGGGTGAGCTGACGAGGGCGCAAAGCACCGATGTCCAGCAGGGAGCACTGGTCGTTCACCGCACGAAGAGCGGGAAGGTGCGACGGATTCCGATTCCGAAGTGGTTTCAGACCGAGCTGCGAAGGCACGTCGGGAAGCTCGTGCCCTTCGCCTCGCCCGGACAGTTCAACGCGGCTGTGCGTGGGCTATCGGGTGTCGAGGGATTCCACGTCCATCAGCTCCGGCACACGTTTGCTTGCCGGTGGCTGGAGCGGGGTGGTAGCCTCCCCGCCCTTCAACAGCTGCTCGGGCACAGTTCGATCGTTACCACCCAGCGTTACGCTCGTCTCTCCGACGAGAGTGTTCGCCGGGAGGTCGAGGAAGTCGCAAGCGGGGACGGTTTGTAGCAGAAGTTGTAGCTGGCGATTCTGCCCGAATCCGCAGCTCAAGTTGCAGCAACAGGATGGCGGCATAGCCAAGTGGTAAGGCGAGGGTCTGCAAAACCCTTATTCCCCGGTTCGAATCCGGGTGCCGCCTCCAATCTTCTGCAGGACTCAGCCTTCCGCTTGCAAAGCCCCTGATTGAGCTTTAACCGGTGCTCACTGCGTCGATGTCTTGCGAGTATTGAGTTGACCCTCTCAGGGCTCATGAATTCGCTGGTGGCGTCGGCGATCAAGCCACTCGCCTCCGCGGTTTCACCACGACCGCGATCCTCGCTCCCGTGCGGCCCAGCATCTCGATCAAGCTGTCCACGCTGAAGCGATCGATCTTGCCCCGCACGAGGTCGCTGATCCTCGGTTGAGTGACGCCGAGCAGTCGCGCGGCCTGAGCCTGGGTGAGACCCCTTGCTTCGATGAACCTGGTGAGCCGGATCATGAGATCGGAGCGAATCTTGAGGTGCTCCGCGTCCTGTCGGGAGAATCCCAGGTCGCGGAAGACATTTCCGGATGACTTCTGAACTCGGGTAGCCATTGTTTCCTCCTCAACTGCCTCTTCGCCGGGCCTCGAGCCTTGCATAGTGGCGTCGAGCCACGTCGATGTCTTCCGAACGGGTCTGACGCGTCTTCTTCTCGAAGGCGTGCAGGACGTAGATCGCCTCGCTGAACTTGGCGACGTAGAAGACCCGATGCTCGACTCCCGTGTGCACTCGGATCTCGTATACCCCCTGCCCGACGGATGACAAGGCTTTCCAATCGCTGGGCATCAGTCCGGATTGGACTCGCCTCAGCTGATAGCCAGCGTCTCGGCGCGCGTCGGCAGGGAACGCCCGCAGGTCCGAGAGAGAGGAGCCGAGCCAAACGATCGCCCGTTCCGCCATGGCCGTATTATATCAGAACGTGTATGTCGCGGCCACCGCGTGCGCCGTTTCGAGTCCATCGATCGGACGGCGCGGTGTCGCCTCGGTCCTTAGGACGGTCAAGATCGGTGCGCCGCCAAACCTTGACGGGGCAGCTCCCCACCCATAGGCTGGCTCCCCATGGCACCAGTCAGCAAGCCGTCCCCCGCCGCCCCCCGAGCCTACCGGCTCAAGGTGACCCTCCAGGACGTACGCCCCCCGATCTGGCGGCGATTCACCGTTCGCGACGACCTCACCCTCCTCAAGCTGCACCAGTTGCTGCAGATCATCATGGGATGGACCGATTCGCACCTCCACCAGTTCATTGCCGGCAGCACGTACCTGAGCCGTCCCGAGTTCGAACTTTCATCACCCCGAAAGGACGAGAGCAGGGTTCGGCTCCGAGACGTCCTCAAGAAGCCGAGCGACCGCCTCGTCTACGAATACGACTTCGGCGACGGTTGGGAGCACGCGATTGTCTTGGAGCAGGCGCTTCCGCATGAACCGCGGGCGCGCTATCCTGTGATCCTTGACGGCAAGCGTTCCTGCCCGCCTGATGATTGCGGCGGTCCGTCCGGCTACGCGCACATGCTGGAGGTGCTGGCCAAGCCCACTCATCCCGAGCACGAGGAACTTCGCGAGTGGGTTGGCGAGGGTTTCGACGCCGAGCGATTCGACATCAGGGCAATGAACCGGGCCTTTCACGGGGGCTGGTACCTGCCGGACGAGGAGAAACCGGGGCCGGCCATCGCAAGGCCGCAGTCTCGGCAAACCACGCTGCGGCTCGGTCCTCCCAAGCGCGGCTGAGACCGGGTCACGGTGGCGGGGAATCACTCACTCCGGCGATTGCCCCTCATGCGCCCCTCGAATCAAGGGCTATCCAGCCGTGGCGGCGGGCCCTTCGGTAGGACCTCGAGATTCTCCAATTGTCCCCTGCACGCCGGTTCGAATTCGGGTGCCGCCTCCAACCCACTTGCTCTCAACCCCCATTCACGCTCAACAGGGCAGCCAGCAGCTCGCCTCCGGGATCTGATCCGCGCCGCTCAGCAGCGCGGCGGCCAGCGCGTCCTCGCGATAGGTCTCGGGCGTCACTCCTGTCCGCGTCCGACCCATCGTCGGTCGCGCGCCGGCCATCGCCGCGCCGGCGATGTTCCAAAACGCGAGACCCCCGCTCGCAAGCGGGGCGTCGCGGCACGAGCAGAGCCCTTGGCGAGCGCTCGAGCGGCGGCCACCGTCGCGGCCCATCGGTCGCGGATGATCACCGATACCGCACCTTCACGTTACCCCACGTGGACGGCAGCGTCGGCACCTCGCCGCTCTGGCACTTGATAAACACGGCCGCGTCCCAGACCTCGTCGGCCGCATCGGCGATGGCGATCTTGATTCGATGGGGACCCGCCGACACCGGCGCCGAGGCGGTGAAAATCTTGGTAAGGCCGTCCAACTCGGTCTCGATCGTGGCGCCAGCATTGTCGCGGTAGCATGGGCAATTCGGTGCCGATGTGTTCGTCCCATCGATCCCGCAATTGACGCTATTGATCGCGACCGCGAGCCCTGGACTCGTCGCGCAGGCGCCCCCGGTGAGGGCGATATTGTTGGCCGCGGCATCGCCATCGAGGAAGATCGCGAAGATGTCGTTGAACACGTCGTTGACGAATTCGTTGTACTCCTCGGAGCCGAACGCGAACGAGAGGTTGAGCGTGCCCGGCGTCGCCGCCGTGAAGTCGATCACGAGAACGGCCGCGTCGTAGCTCACGATCCCCGAGGCCGGATCGAGGAGCGCGTCGAGGGCCGGGTCACCGGGGGTCCCATTGATGGTCGACATGTCATTGAACTGGTTGACGCGGGCGAGCGAGTCCACGTCGCCGGTGCTGAGCACCACGCCGGCGTCGAGGCCGACGACCCCGGAGCCGGCGGTGAAGCCCCCAGCCGCCGCGGCGGCAGCGGTCAGGGTCGTGCCGGTCACGGTGAACCCGCTGCCCAGGAGGCAATTGGCGAGGGCCTGGGCGTTGGACGTCCTGAAGATGGTCATCCCGACGCCCGGAGGCATGGTCGTCGAGGCCGGGCGGCGCTCCTTGCTCCCGGAGGTCCGCACCGCCCCGGCCGCGGTGGCAGCGGTGAGCGTGAGCGCAGCGGCGACAATCAAGGCGGTGGGGCGGAATCGTGCGCGCATCATGGCGACCTCCTTCGTCGGGGCGGCAGTGCGGGCCGGTCCCCTCTAAGGTGCCGGGAGGCCTCAGCGCCCCGGCTTGCGCATCAACCTCTCGATCTCCTTCAAAGCTCCCGGTCCGTCCGGCAGCGCGAGGGCGCCGATCCCTCGGCTGGCCCCCGCTCGTCGAACCCGGGGACGCGCGTGGACGCTTTGACGGCCCCGGCTCGCGGAAACAGGTGGCTTCGCAGGCGCGTGAGGCCGACGCTACACCCAGCCAGGCATTCCGGCAAACAGGCATGCACGTCCAATACCCTCGCCTCACAGCGGGCCGGGCGCCCGTATGGTCAGCGGCTGGAGCCTTGCCTGCCGGCGCTTGGCCAGCATTGCGGCGAGCGCCCACTCCCTCGGGAACTGCTTCGAGGACCGCGCGTGGTCGAGACCGTCGGAGCGATGATATTCGCCTCCGCCGTGCACCCGGCGGGGGCAGAGTCGGGAACGGCGAGCGGCGCGGCGCCGGACCCGGGGATCGCGCGGGTCGCGGGACCCGTCGCGCCTACCTATCAGGGGCTGATCCAGACTCCCCGTCGAGCCCTGTGGTAGGTTTCGTCAGTCTCCAATTGCCCCCTGCACGCCCGGCGAATCAGGAGCTGTTCAAACGGGCGTCCAGGGACCGCGGAGTTTCTTCCGGTGGAAGCGCCGGAGCTTCCAATTGCCCCCGGCACGCTGGTTCGAATCCGGGTGCCGCCTCCAAAATCGTCCGGTGATGAAACCAGTTCGTCGATCGGGGGATCCCGGTCCGAGTGGAGACTGCATGCTCGGGCTTCACGAAAGGAACGCATGATCGAGTTCGAGAAGCGCATCCTGATCGTCGGCTACGGGGCGGTGGCGCAGTGCACGCTGCCGATCCTGCTCAAGCACATCAAGGTCCCCTGCAAAAACATCACAGTCATGGACTTCGAGGACCGACGCAATGTGCTCGGACCCTGGGTGAAGCGGGGAGTGCGGTTCCAGCGCAAACGCATCACCCGCGCCAATCTCGGGAGTGAGCTGGGCAAGCGTCTTGGCCCGGGCGACATTCTGATCGACCTCGCGTGGAACATCGATGCCTGCGAGATCCTTCAATGGTGCCATGACCATGGCGTCCTCTATCTGAATACTTCGGTCGAGGTGTGGGATCCCTACGAAGGGGCGAGCGACAAGCCCCCCACGGAACGGACCCTTTACTGGCGGCACATGAATATCCGCCGCATGATCTCGAAGTGGCGCGAGCCCGGCCCGACCGCGGTACTGGAGCACGGCGCGAACCCCGGCCTGATCTCGCACTTCACCCGGCAGGGGCTCATCGACATCGCACGGCGGCTCGTCAAGGACCGAAAGGTCGCGGGCCGCGGCGCCGAAGAGCTCCAACAGCTGGCCGCCGACCGCGCGTTCAACCGGCTCGCAATGAAGCTCGGCGTCAAGGTGATCCACTGCAGCGAGCGCGACACTCAGATCACCGATCAACCCAAACAGGTCGGCGAATTCGTCAACACCTGGAGCATCGAGGGCTTCCGTGAGGAGGGCACGACCACGGCGGAGCTGGGCTGGGGGACGCACGAGAAGGAACTGCCGCCGCTGGCCTGCGAGCACACAGATGGACCGCGCAACCAGATCTGCCTGGCGCGCATGGGCATCAACACCTGGGTGGTCTCCTGGGTACCGAACTACTGCATCCGCGGCATGGTCGTGCGCCATGGCGAGGCGTTCACGATCTCGGACCAGCTGACCGTCTGGGAGGACGGCAAGGCCGTATACCGGCCAACCGTCCACTATGCGTATTGCCCGGCCGACGTCGCCATCGCCTCCCTGCACGAGCTGAGCGGCTCCGACTACCAGCTGCAGAAGAAGCTGCGCATCATGAACGACGAGATCACCGGCGGCTCGGATATCCTCGGCGCCCTGATCATGGGGCACCCCTACGACTCATGGTGGATCGGAAGCGATCTCAGCATCGAGGAATCGCGACGGCTGGTGCCTCACCAGAACGCCACCACCATGCAGGTCGCGATCTCCGTGGTCGCGGCGACCATGTGGATGATCCAGAATCCAGCCGCCGGCGTGCGCGTGCCGGACGACCTTCCGCACGAGTACATCCTGAGGGTCGCGAAGCCGTACCTCGGCCGATTCATCTCCAGGGCCGCAGACTGGACCCCACTCAAGCACTACACCAACGCTTTCGCGGGGCACAACAACCCGGCCCTCGACCTGACCGACCCGTGGCAGTTCAGGAACTTCCTGGTCACTGACGGTGACTAGCGGGTCGACATCGAAGGACCGATGCTGACCCAGGCCCGACTGAAGAAGCTCGCCAGGAAGCATGGCACTCCGCTGTTTGTGGTGGACCACGACGAGCTCCGCCGCAACTATGCCACCTTCAAGAAGTACCTGCCGCGCGTGCAGGCCTACTACGCGGTCAAGGCCAACTCCGACCCGGCGATCGTCAGGACCTTTTACCGGGCTGGCGCGAGCTTCGATGTTGCTTCCATGCCGGAGTTCATGGTGGTCTACGAGAACATCAAGGACCTGCCGGACAAGCAGCGCCAGGATTGGATCTGGGACAAGATCATCTACGCCAATCCGATCAAGGCCAACGACACGTTGCGCGCGCTCGAGCCTTACAAGCCGCTCGTGACCTACGACAACAACGAAGAGCTCAAGAAGATCAAGAAATTCGCTCCCCATGCCGGGGTGGCCCTTCGCCTCCAGGTGCCCAACACGGGCGCCATGGTGGAGCTCTCATCCAAGTTCGGCGCCGCGCCCGGGGAAGCGGTGGATCTCATCCTCGCGGCGGACGCGGCGGGGCTCGTGGTCGAGGGACTGAGCTTTCACGTCGGCAGCCAGACCACGAACTTCCAGAACTACGTCCAGGCGCTCCACCTCGCCGCGAACGTGTTCAAGGAAGCGAGCGAACGCGGATACACAAAGATGAATCTGCTCGACATCGGCGGCGGGTTCCCGGCCCCCTACGACGCGACGGTGAAGCCGTTCCGGGATCTGGCGAAGATCCTCAACCGGGAGCTCGACCGGCTGTTCCCGAAGGAAGTTCAGATCCTCGCCGAGCCGGGGAGGTTCCTGGTGGCCACGGCGGGGACTGCCGTGGCGGAGATCATCGGCAAGGCCGTGCGGGCCGGGAAGCTCTGCTACTACATCGACGACGGCGTCTATCACACCTTCTCGGGCGTCATCTTCGATCACTGCCAGTATCATTTCAGGTCGTTCAAGAAAGGCGGCCCTTCCGAGATCTGCGCAGTCTTCGGGCCGACGTGCGACGCGCTGGACGTGGTCTCGTTGGCCGAGGAATTGCCTGCCAATCTCCAGCTCGGCGACCTGATCTACAGCAGGAACATCGGCGCCTACAGCCACGCCTCCGCCACCCACTTCAATGGCTTCCCGCCCGCGACGGTCGTGCACGTCAACCAGTGACGCTGCTGGTGGGTGACGCGGAGCCTCACCGGCCGGTCTTCCGGCTCAGGCGGGTTGATTCGCGGAGGGTTGGGGCTTGAGAGACTTCGTCAGGATCCGCGAGCGCCGGCCGCTCTGCTCGTAGTGCTCACGCCGCGCACGGGGGAGGTCATCTGGTGTGCCGTCGCTGAAACCGGCCTTTGACAGGAAGAAATTGAACGTCTGCGTGGAGAGGGCGAACAGCGTGTCGAGGCCCAGCTCCCGCGCCCGATCCTCGACGAACTGCGCCATGCGGCGGCCGATGCCCTGGTTCTCGTAGGAGAATCTGACGCACAGGCAGGCCAGCTCGCCCTTGTTCTCGTCCACGTTGACGTGAAGGGCGATGCAGGCGACCGGAGTGCGGTCGACCTCGAAGATGAAGTAGTCACCGAGCTCCCGCTCGATGGCGGCACGCGATCGCGGGAGCAGTTCCTCGCTCTCCACAGAAGCCTGGATGAGCTGTTCGATGCTGCGCACGTCCCTCTTGCGCGCCCGCCGGATCTGCCGGTACTCGTTCGCGTGGACGAGCGTGCCGATGCCCTGGTCCGAGAAGACCTCGGCCAGCAGCCCCTCGTCCTGCCTGCCGTTGATCACGTG
>JBKJXJ010000275.1:0-5135 GCA_046716125.1 Candidatus Eiseniibacteriota bacterium | reverse complement strand
GCGGCTGCTGGCCCAGCGCTTCCCGCGGCCGGACGTGCCGACCCGGATCCTGCCGATCCCGGCACCCCCGCCTGTCCTGCCGATCGAACTGCCTTCGAGGTCGGTCGAGGAGGCTCAGCCTTGCGGCACCGAACTGACTTTAAAGTCAGTTGGCATGACGATTCCTGATCATTTGGAGCTGACTTCAAGTTCAGTTCCGGCACCGACTGTCCCTGCGCCGGTGGAGGATCGTCCCACGATGAAGCCTCTGGCGCCGGGGCGTTTCGACCTGCGGTGCACGATCGACCAGGAGACCCACGACGCCCTGCGCTACGCTCAGGAGCTGCTCAGCCACGAGTTGCCTTCGAGAGACGTGCCGCAGGTGCTGAAGCTGGCGATCAAGGCGCTCATCCCGCAGCTCGAGAAGCGCCGGTTCTCGGCGACACCGCGGCCGCGCCGCCGCCCGGGACGCCGGCCCGAAGACCCGCGCTCCGTTCCAGCGGACGTCCAGCGTGCGGTCTGGCAGCGCGATGACGGCCAGTGCACGTTCGTTAGCGAGGACGGACACCGTTGCCAGGAGCGCAAGTTCGTCGAGCTCGATCACGTCGAGGCGGTCGCGCGCGGAGGCGGGGCGACGGAGTCCAACCTCCGGCTGCTGTGCTGGGCCCACAATCAGCTCGAAGCCGAGCGCACGTTCGGCGCCGAGTTCATGAGGCATAAGCGGCTCGGGTCCGCCGCGGCGCGGGCAGGCGGGGGAGCGCCTCCGGGCGCGGTCAGCGCCTAGCTCGCCCGCACCACGCCCTCGCCCCGAAGCATGTCGAACAGCCGCTCGAACCGGTGCCGCCAGGTGTGGCAGCGGAGCGCCCGCTCGTGTCCGGCGCGGCGGATGCGCTCGCGTTCCTCGGGGTGCGCAAGGTAGTGCCGGCACAGGTCCACCAGCTCGGCGTGCGAGCGGTAGCACACGATCTCGCGTCCGATCTCGTAGTGCTCGCCCAGCTCCTCGAACCATCCGGTCATGTAGAAGGCGCCGGCCATCGGCCCCTCGAACTCCCGCAGGCGCACCTGCCGCATCGTGCGCCAGGTGCGGTGCGTGTCGCCGAGGACCAGGAAACCGAGGCTGATCACGCTGCGGCTGAAGAGCGCGATGTACTCGTCATCCGGGATCGGGCCGTGGACCGCTCCCGGGTGCCGGGCGCACAGGGTGTGCCACGCCATCCGATCGCGCGCGGCGATGAACGGGTTCCGCCCACGCAGGGTCGCCGCCAGCGCGCGCCCGGCTCCCGCCAGCCGCCCTTGCCCCTGGGCCTCGCGGTCCGCCGTGGTCGCGGCCGGCGCCCAGCCGATGCCGAACGCCTTCGCGTCCACGCCGCCCCGGCACAGGGCGAGGATCGCCGCCGCGCGGTCGGCATAGCGCTGTCCGGCGAACGTCGCCTCGTAGCTCTGCGTCACGTCGAGCGGTCGATAGATCGTGGGATTGGCGGCCATTGGAAAGAAAACCGGGCGTGCGCCGGCCGTGCGGTAGCGCTCCAGCGCCTCGCGCTCGGGCACCAGGCAGGCGGTGAAGCTGGGCGCGATGCGACGCACGAGGTGGAACTGGTGCACGTTGTTGCAGAAGAAATTGAACGTCGGCGCCACGCGTTCCCGCAGCCGCTCCACCGCCTCAGGCACGACGTGGCCGTCGCTCAGGTAGGTGAGCACCAGGTCGAAGGGGCGGACCCGGTGGGAGGCTTCGACTGCGGCCACCAGGCGCTCGCTGAACGCGGACCGCCGCGGCGCCGTCGTGGCCGCATCGGGGTCGAGGTCGTATCCGGGCAGGAGATCCTCGCCCCACAGCACGACCTCGTGCCCCATCTCGACCAGCGGGTCGTGGAGGTTCGCCTTCCAGATGCTCGACAAAATGCCGGGGTGGGGACCGATCGGGATGACGAGGAAGATCCGCACGTCCGCTACTTGATCCCTTCCGCGATCACCACCGGGTAGAAGTGGATCATGTTGCGCAGGTGGCGGACTTCGCGGAAGCCGGCCTCGCGCAGCAGCCATTCGAGGCGCGCCGGGCTGAAACCGTTCTTGTGGTACGCGAATGCGTTCTTCTGGCTGCCGTAGATGAGCCGGTAGTACCAGTCTTTCGCGGCCTCGTCGGGCTGGGCCAGGAGCTGACGCGCGGTCTCCTCGAAGTCCGGGACGTCCACGTGCACGAACCCGCCGGGCTTGAGCAGTCGGTGCCAGTGCCGCAGCACGCGCGGGGCCTCGTTCAGCCCGACGTGCTCGAGCACCTGCACACTGCGGATCTCGTCCACCGAATCGGGCGGATAGGGCAGCGCATCGATGCGCGCGTAGCGATCCACGACGCAGGCCTGGGGATCCCGCGGCCCGCGCTCGAGCGTGGCCCGGGTCTCTTCCTGCTTGTAATAGCGGTCGAGCGTGGTGCGGTTGTTCTCCATGAGATCCGGACGCGCCTCGGCCAGGTGCGAGTAGCCCGGCACCTCGACGTCGATGTTGACGAACCCCTCGAGGTAGACGGTGCCGCAACCGACGTGCAGCCGGATCGCCGGGTCGCTCGCCGCGCCGGCGCGAGCACGCTCCCGTGGCGACAGGCGCGTCCTACCCGGCGAGGCCATACCGTTCGCGCAGCAGGGTGTGGTGGTGGATCGCGTGGCCGGCGCAGATCCAGGCCAGCGCCCGCACGCTGATCGCTGCGCCGTTGGCTTCGCCCCGCCGCGTCAGCATCTCGCCGTCGAACGATCGGAACAGCGCCACGGTCGCCGCGCGCACCGCCCTCAACTCGTCCACCAGTTCGGCGATCGGCCGCTGATCGGCGCCGGAGTTCGGCACCCAGGTGTTTTCGTCGAACCCCGGCAGCGGCGTCGCGTCCGCGCGCGCGAAGCTCAGGGCGCGGTAGCCGAACACGCGCTCGCCGTCGCACAGATGCCCGAGCACCTCCTTGACGCTCCACTTGCCCGGGGCGTAGCGGTGGAGCGCCTGGGCCTCGGTGACCTTGCGCAGCGCCGGATACCAGCCTTCGATGTGGGTCGCCAGCGTCTGCATGGCGTCGTCGCCCGGGACCTGGGCGATGTACTTGCCGTAGTAGGGCAGGTGCTCGTCCGCGCCGGGGCGCGGGATGGCGAGGGCGGTGATCATGCGTGTCTCTCCAGGAAGGGCGTTGGGACGACGCGGCGCAGACCGGTCGAGAATATACCAACCGCAGGGCCTGGACGCGGCCCTCTCAGCGCTGGGTGGGGCCCGTCCCGGCGGTGACATCGAGCACCACCCACTTGCCGCCCTCGCACACCGCGCGGGCGCCGGGGGCCAGAGCCAGGACGGCGGGGAGCCGCTCCCGGTCGCAAAGAAGCAGGTGCGACGTCCGGGTGGCGGCGCGGGTCAGGGCCTCCTCCGGCGTGGGTGCCGGCGGCTCGACCATGCGCTCGACGTAGTAGAGCATGGGATTGGCGAGCGGCCAGTACTCGCGCTCGGGCCCGACGTACGTGAGCGGCTCGCCCCGCGGGATCCTGGAACGGAGCAGGTCGCGGTGCGCGGCGATGGCGCGATCCGCCTGGTTCAGGAACCGGGGTGGCGCGACCCACAGCCAGACCGCGGCGACGATGAGCAAGACCGGGGCGACGCCGCGCCTCAGCCATCGCGCGATCCGCGGGCTCCAGGACTCGAGCGCCCAGGCGCCGAGCAGCGCGAGCGGCGGGAAGAGCGGGACCAGGTAGCGGCGCTCCTGGGTGCCGGAGAAGCTGAAGAGCACGAGCGGCACCGCGATCCAGAGCGCGAGGAGCAGCACCCCCGGATCGGCCGCGGCGCGTACCCGCCGCCACGCGAGGGCGATCCCCGCCAGCCCCGGCAGGATGACCGGCTGGAAGCGCTCGAGCAGGTAGATCGGATAGTGCGTGAGACGCTCGACGATCCCCAGCGGCCGTGACGCCAGCGACGCCACGCCGTCCAGATAGTGCGCCCTCAACGCCGCGGGCCCGAAGCGGAGCGCCTGATGGAATGACCACGAGGCGCCGGTCAGGAGACCGAGAACGATCCCGCCCGCGAGCCACGGCTGCCGCAGGGCGCGCCGCCAGGTGTCCGAGAACAGCGCGCACGCCGCCAGCACCGGTAGCGGCATGAGTCCGAGGATGCTCTTGGTCAAGATCGCCGCCCCGAGCGGCAGGGCGACCAGGAGGTGGAGCCACGGGCGACGCAGGCCTTCGAGCAGCAGGAGGAAGGTGAGGGACACCCAGAAGCCGAGGGCCATGTCGGTCATGCAGCCGCGGGCGTTGTCGGCGAAGTAGGGCGTGATCGCGAGCAGGGCGACCGCCCCGGCCGCGGCGGCCGGCCCGAGCAGCACGACGCCGATCCGGTGGGTGACGAGCAGCGTGCCCATCGCCTGGGCGATCGAGGGGACGCGCGCGGCCAGGTCGTTCTCACCGAACAGCGCGAAGCTGCGCCCCAGCAACCAGAACTGGAGCGAGGGGTACTGGAAGTCGGGGCTGCCGTTCCAGGTGGCGGTGAAGAACGAGCCGCTGCGCGCCATCTCGACGCCCTTGCGCGCGTAGTAGCAGTCGTCCACCGCCCGCAGGCCGATGCCGAACGGGTTGGCGGTATAGACCGCGAGCGCGCCGACGAGAAGGACGGCCAGCTCCCAACGCGCGAACGGATGCGGGGATATCGGGGCAGACGGCGGCATGGCGGGCGAGACTAGCAGCCGGGCCGGCGAGGGGGAACGCCCGCACGGGATCGCGGCCGCGCTTGACTCCGACCCGCGCCAGCGCGGAGACTCGGCGCCTTCCTGTCATTCACGGAGGCTGACGTGGAACCCGACACACGCATCGTCGTCACCGGCGGCACCGGATTCCTGGGCCGGCACCTGATGGCCGCGCTCGCGGCGGCCGGCTATCGCGGCGCCAGCGCGCTGGGATCGCGTGATTACGACCTCACCCACGAGGCGCACTCGGCCCGGATGATCGAGGAGCGCAAGCCCGAGGTCATCGTCCACCTCGCCGCGACCGTGGGCGGGATCGGGGCCAACCGCAAGTTCCCGGGCAGCTATTTCTACCGCAACCTCATGATGGGCTGTCTGCTCATGACAACGCCCGCCGCGCGGGGGTCAAGCGCTTCGTCAGCGTCGGCACCATCTGCTCGTATCCCAAGTTCACCCCGGTGCCGTT
>JBKJXJ010000274.1:0-2820 GCA_046716125.1 Candidatus Eiseniibacteriota bacterium | reverse complement strand
GCTCCACGAGGTGCGCGAGGCGCGCGGGATGACGTTCGTGCACCCGTTCGACGACCCGGTCGGCCTGGCCGGCGCCGGCACGGTCGGGCTCGAGATCCTGGAGGACCTCCCGGGCGTGGATGCCGTCGTCGTCCCGGCCGGCGGGGGAGGACTGCTCGCGGGCGTGGCGAGCGCCGTCCGCCAAATTGCCCCGCTGGCGCGTGTGGTCGCGGTCGAGCTCGAGGCGGGCCCGGGGTTCGGCCCGGCTCTGGCGGCGGGCAAGCCGGTGCCGGTGCCGCGGCCGGCCGGGACCCTCGCGGACGGCCTGACCCCGCCGTTCGTCGGGGCGATCCCGCTGGCGATCGCGCGCGAGTGCGTGGACGCCATCGTCACCGTCACCGAGGAGGAGATCATCGCCGCCATGCGACTGCTCGTGACCCGTGCCAAGCTCTACGTCGAAGGCGCCGGGGCGGCGGCGACCGCGGCCGTGCTGGCGGGGAAGATCAGGGCGACGCCCGGGGCGAGTGTCGTCGCCATCGTCTCGGGCGGGAACATCGACGCCGAGCGTCTGTTCGGCATCTTCGGCGGCGCGGGGCCGAGCGGAGGGAGCGCATGAGCGTGAGAATCGTCACCCAGGCCGAGGTCGAGGAACTGCTGCCGATGGGCGAATGCGTGGAGGTCATGAGCGAGGCGCTCATGACCCTCGCCCGCGACGACGCCGTGCTTCCGCTCCGGACACTGATGCGCCTGCCCGACCGGCCAGGCCTGCTGGGACTGATGCCGGCCTATCTCGGCGCCCCCCGTGTCATGGGCCTCAAGGTCGTCACCGTGATGCCCGGCAACCATGGGACCGAATACGACTCGCACCAGGGGGCCGTCATGATCTTCGAGGTCGAGCACGGCCGCCCGCTCGCGATCATCGACGCGACGTCGATCACCGCCATCCGGACCGCGGCCGTGAGCGGAGTCGCCACCCGGGCCCTGGCGCGCGAGGATGCCGGCGATCTCGCGATCCTGGGCAGCGGGGTGCAGGCTGTGTCCCATCTCGATGCGATGAACACCGTGCGCCCACTCCGCCGGGTGCGCGTGTGGAGCAGGGACCCGGGGCGCTCCGGCGACTTCGCGGAGCGCGGGGCGGCCCGCCACGGCCTGCGCATCGAGGTCTCGGGCTCGGCGCGCGCGGCGGTCGAGGGCGCCGACTTGATCTGCACCACGACCACGTCGCGCGAACCGGTGCTCGAGGGCGCGTGGCTCCTGCCCGGCGTGCACATCAACGCGGTGGGTGCGTGCGTCCCCGCCGCGCGCGAGCTTGATACCACGGCGGTGGCCGGCGCCCGGCTCTACGTGGACCGGCGCGAATCGGCGCTCAACGAAGCGGGCGACTTCATCATCCCGCGGGCCGAGGGGGCGTTCGGGGACGACCACATCGTCGGAGAGCTGGGCGAGGTTCTGATCGGGAAGGTCGCGGGGCGTCGCTCGCCGACGGAGCGCACGCTGTTCAAGTCGCTAGGCATCGCGGTCGAGGATCTGGCGGCCGCCCACCACATCTGGCGGAAGGCCGAAGCGCTGGGACGCGGGATCGCGGTCGATCTGGGGGGAAAGCGCGCGGGAGCGCGCGAGATCACCGGCTAGCGCTGAAGATTCAGCTGCGAAGGAACGGGATTGAGTGTTGGGTTTTCAGGCTACGTGGTGAAGGTCAACGCGATAGCCGAGGGCTTCGATCCTCCGGGTGAGTCGGCGAACGACCTTGGAACGATCGCGGCGCTCGAAGTAGTCGGCCCCGAGATCCTGGTACGGAACATGGTCACGCAGGATGTAGTAGGCCGCGGTGAGGATGGACGCGGCGACTGCAACGACGGCTTTCTTGGGTCCCCGCCGAGTTTTGAGGCGCTGGAACTGGGCGCGCAGGTAGGTGTCGCGGGCACAGGTCGCGGCCCAACCGGCCATGACGAGCGTAGTCTTGAGCCAGGGAGCCCCTTGACGCACGCGGTTGGAGCGACGCTTCCCGGCGCTCTCGTCCATGCGCGGGCACAGGCCTGCCCACGACACCAGGTGACCCGAGGTGGGGAAGCGCGTCATGTCCAGGCCGATCTCGGCGATCAGGACCTGGGCGACGGTATCGCTCACTCCGGGGATGGTGGAGAGCTGTTCGACTCGCTCGCGAAAGGGGCGCAGCAGCTTCTCCATCTGGCGTTCGAGCTGGTTGATCCCAGTCTCGAGCGAGTCGATCTGGCGCAGGTGGAGCTTGAGCATGAAGCGGTGGTGATCCGTCACCACGCCCTGCAGTCCGTCGAGCAGCCGCTGACGGGGCGCCTTGAGCCTGCCGGTGGTGTGCTCGAGCAAGCGTTCCGGATCGGCCTCGCCCGCGATCAGCGCTTTGAGGATGGCGCGTCCGCTGGTGCCCAGCAGGTTGGAGATGACCCCGGTGAGCTTGAGGTTGGCGTCTTCGAGCGTCTTCTGGATGCGCAGGGTGTGACGCGCGACCTGCCGGACCAACTGCTTCCGGGTCCGGGTCAGGTCACGCAGTTCCTGGATCGGCGCGGGCGGCACGAAGCTGGCGCGGATCAGCCCGTGGGCCAGCAGGTCGGCGAGCCAGTGCGCATCGTTGACGTCGCTCTTGCGCCCCGGCACGTTGCGCGCGTGCGCCGGGTTGACCAACAGCAACTCGAAACGCCCTTCCAGCACGTGCCACACCGGCTTCCAGTAGACCCCGGTGGCCTCCATCGCCACCTCGCTCACCCCCAGGCCCACCAGCCAGTCGCGCAGCGCGAGCAGGTCGCTGGTGGTGGCGCCGAAGCGGGCGCGCTCGATCCGGACGCTCCCGTCCGGCGCGATCAGCCG
>JBKJXJ010000273.1:0-16874 GCA_046716125.1 Candidatus Eiseniibacteriota bacterium | reverse complement strand
CGCCCCAACCGCCACGGGTGACTTCGCTTTGGGCGTGGCGGCCGCGGCGATCACGCCGGCGTCGGCGGCCCGAGCTCCGGCCAACGCACTGGCGATCGCGGCCATGATGGCGACGCTGACCCATCCTTGAACAGGCGCCCGTCGTCTGCTCAATTGATGGCCTCCGTTCGGCTTCGTCGTGATCACGTCGTGCGCTTCGCGCGGCGCGCGCTGCGAGCGCCGCCCATTTCACAATCCCCTTGCAGGGTTGGCGTCCATTTGTCTTGTGCGTTCGCGAGTTCGGCGTTACACCCGTACCAGGTGGAGCCATGGAAGGGCGGGGCATCCGCCAGCGTATTCCCACAAGGAGGATTCACGAATGAAGACGCGCATCGTTCTGCTGTCGGCGACCCTGGCCATGCTCGCGGTCCCGGTGTTCGCGGGTAGTGGCGGGAAGTGCACGGCCACCACGCAAGTGTGCCTCAATCACTGGTCCAGCGGCAAAGACATGGGCTGGACCGGGATCGAGTTGGACAAGAGCGTCGAGGGCACGCTCAAGGTCAAGGCGGTCACTGCGGACAGCCCGGCCGCTGCGGCCGGCTTCCTTCCCGGTGACGTGCTCGTGGCACTCAACGGCGCGAAGATGTCCGATAAGCCGGCGCTGCAGAAGGCCAAGGGGGGCTGGAAGGCGGGGCAGTCGGTGAGCTACACGGTGCAGCGTGCGGGCGCCGAGCAGCAGATCGCTGTGACGCTCGCCAGGATGCCGGACCAGGTCTACAGCTCGATGCTGGGCAGCCACATGCTGGAAAATCACGCGGTGGTCGCGACGGCGGCGGCCGAGGTCAAGGCCACCAGCTCAGACGAGAAGAAGTAGCCGATACCCAGGAAGCATGAGAGCCGGCGTCCCACACGGGGCGTCGGCTCTTCGTTTGCACCGATCGACATCGAGCGTGGCGCCCGGCCCCCCGCACAGGACGATCCGGACTACACGCCCCGCGCCAGCGCCCTCGCCTTGTCGGTCCGCTCCCAGGTGAAGCTGGGCTCGGTGCGCCCGAAATGGCCGTACGCGGCGGTCAGCCGGTAGATCGGCCGCCGCAGCCGCAGATGCTCGATCAGGCCCCTGGGGGTCAGGTCGAAGTGCTTGCGGACGAGGCTGGTGAGCCTTTCGTCGCTCACCTTCCCGGAACCCTTGGTGTCCACCATGATGCTGACCGGCTCGGGCACGCCGATCGCGTAAGCGATCTGGACCTCGCAGCGGTCGCACAGCTCGCTCGCGACCAGGTTCTTGGCCACGTAGCGCGCGCCGTAGCTGGCCGAGCGGTCCACCTTGCTCGGGTCCTTGCCCGAGAACGCGCCGCCGCCGTGGCTGCCCACGCCGCCATACGTGTCCACGATGATCTTGCGGCCGGTGAGGCCGGTGTCGGCCATCGGGCCGCCCTTCACGAACGAGCCGGTCGGGTTGATATGGAAGATGATCTTCTTCCCGCGTCGCAGCCGTCTCGGGATCACCGGGTCCACGACGTGCTCGATGATGTCGCGCTCGATCGTGCGGTGGCTCACGCCGTCGGCGTGCTGGCTCGACACGACGATGGTGTCCACGCGCAGCGGACGGCCATCCTCGTATTCGATAGTCACCTGGGACTTACCGTCCGGGCGCAGGTACGGGATGATGCCTTTGCGCCGCACGTAGGCCAGCTTCCGGGTGATGGCATGCGCGAGCATGATCGGCAGCGGCATGAGCTGGCGCGTCTCGCGGCAGGCGAATCCGAACATGAGCCCCTGGTCGCCGGCGCCGCCCTTGTCCACGCCCATCGCGATGTCGCCCGACTGGTCGTCGATCGTCGTCACGACCGCGCAGGTGTGGCTGTCGAAACCGTACTCGGCGCTGTCATAGCCGATCTGGCCGATGACCTCACGCACCAGCTTCGGGATCTCGACGTAGCCGTTGCTCGAGATCTCCCCCGCGACTACGGCGAGCCCGGTCGTGACGAGCGTCTCGCACGCCACGCGACTGCGCTTGTCCTGGGCCATCAGGGCGTCGAGCACCGCATCCGAGATCTGGTCGGCGATCTTGTCGGGGTGTCCTTCGGTCACGGACTCGGAAGTGAACAGGTGTCGCGCTCCCATCACGGCTCCTCTATGGCTCAGGGGTTGTGTGACTTCGTTGGTGTGGCCGGCGAGCCGGGAATCTCAGGCCCCGCCGCTTCGTCCCGTCCCGTTACGTGATCTTGACCTCGCTCGAGTCCCCGACATTCAGGCGCTTGAACGCGCCACGCACGACGGCGTTCTCGCCGATCACCGAACCCTCGATCAGGATGTCCTCGACGGTCGCGTTCTCGTTGATGATCGAATCCCGCACCACCGCGTTCTTGAGGCGCGCCCCCGCCGCCACCGAGGCATGCGGCCCGAGGATGCAGTTCTCGATCACCGCGGTCGCGGCGATCGAGACCGGCGAGTGGATGACCGATCCGTCGATCGCCCGGGCGCCCACCTTCTTCTCGAGCAGGACCCGATTGGTCTCGAGCAGGGTCTCGGTCTTGCCGCAGTCGTACCAGCCGGCGACCGGGAAGGTGGTGAGCGTCTCGCCATGCTGCACCATCAGCTCCATCGCGTCGGTGAGCTGGAACTCGCCCTTGGTGCGGATGTCCTTCTGCTGGATCTCATCCAGAGCGGCCAGCAGCGGCGCGGCATGGGTGAAGAAGTAGATGCCGGTGATCGCCAGGTTCGAGGCGGGCCGCTCGGGCTTCTCGACCAGCAGGGTCACCTTGCCGTTGCGGTCGGTCTCGACGATCCCGAACCGCCGCGGGTCCTCGACTGCCTTGACCCCGATGCTGTGCGTGTTCCCGGCCAGCACGCCGCGCAGGTCGGCTTCGAAGATCGTGTCCCCGAGGATGATGAGCACCGGCCGGTCGTCCACGTGGGCGGCCGCGAGCGAGACCGCGTGGCCCAGGCCCAGACGCTCGGGCTGCTCGACGAAGTGGGCCTTCAGCGACGGGTAGTTGCGCACGACGTAGTCGCGCACGAGATCGCCCATGTAGCCGACGATCAGGACCGCCTCGGTGATGCCGAGGCTCGGCAGGTCATCCAGGATATGGGCGATGATCGGCTTGCCGGCGACGTGGAGCAGCACTTTGGGGAGGGTATGGGTGTGCGGGCGCAGGCGGGTACCCACACCGGCTACCGGGATGATCGCGATCGGATGACCGGCCACGCGCTGTCCTTTTCGCTTTGGGAGCGATCCGCTCCCGCCGTCAGACCGGTCGCCGCGCGGACTCCGCGAGGCGCCGCTTGAACTCGTTGATGATCGCGATCGGCGTGGGGTCCACGCCGTTCATGAGCGCCAGATAGAGACTCAGGTAGTCGCCGAACTGCACCAGCGAGGCCAGCCGCGCCAGGCGTTCCTCGCCCACCGATTCCGCCTCGTGGACCGTCGCGCCCTTGCGGGCGGCGTACTCGCCGGTCAGGGTCAGCCGCGTCCGGGTCGCCTCGGAATCCTCCGCGTCCCGCAGCAGCACGACCGCCACCGGCCCGTGCAGCCCGTCCTCGAGTTCCCAGCCCACGATCTCGTTGTGATTGAGTTCGGGCACCAGCGCCGAGTGGCCGAGCATCTTAGCATTTTCGTTCAGCTGCTGTCGCACGCGCGTGGCCACCGGACCGACGCGCTCCGCCCCGGCATAGATGAACACCCTGCGACCCACGAGCGCGAGGGCGAGACGCTTCGCGGGATTCGAATCCGACGCTGCATCCGGTCCGATCGCGCCGCTGCGCGAGCGCAGGACGGCCGCGGCCTCGCGCCAACCGGGTGCGGGATCGTCCACCCAGCCCAGCGCGTGGAGGAGTGAGACCAGCGTGACCCACGAGGAGAAGAGCGCGGCACGCGGCGGCGAACCGCCGGGCAGCGGCGCGCGCGGGACGCCGTCGCGCTCGCACCAGGCGCCGAGCGTGCCGCCCGTGGTCATGGCGACGCGTGGCACCCCGCGCTCTCCCGCCTCGCGGTAGAGCGCGAGCGTCTCCTCGGTCTCGCCGGAATAGGAGCTGAGCAATGCCAGGGCGTCCGGCGTCACGAAGGCCGGCCAGTGGTAGTCGCGCACCACGACCAGCGGATGGGGCAGGCGGTCGCGATAGAGCCCCTCGGTGAGGTCACCGGCGATCGCCGAGCCGCCCAGCGCCCCGACCGCAAGCAGCGTCGGCCCCCCGGCCTTCACGCCCGCGGGCAATCGCCACGGAACCGCGCCCATGCCTGCCAGCGCCTGCTCGATCTGCTCCGGCTGGCCCGTGATGCGGGCCGCCATGTCGTCCGCGTCCCGGATGCCGTAGGGCGGCTCGAGCATGCGGCCGCTCACCCTTCGCCTCGGTCGCCGGTCAGGAACTCGGGCAGGAGCGGATCCAGCTCGGCGTGAAGCAGCCGGCGGACCTCCTCGGCGGTTTCGCGCGCCAGCGCCATCTCGGCGACCTCGCGGGCCCGCGTCGCCGGGACGCTGCGGATCGCGGCCTTGACCCGCGGCAGGTCGAAACAGGAGACGCTCAGCTCGTCCACGCCGAGGCCGACCAGGAGGAGTGCTGTGAGCGGGTCGCCCGCCATCTCGCCGCACACCCCGACCCAGCGCCTGGCGCCGTGGCCGGCCTCGACGGTGTGCCGGAGGCTGCGCAACACCGCCGGGCTCAGCGGCTCGTAGAGATGCGCGAGCCGCTCGTTGTCGCGGTCCATCGCAAGCGTGTACTGGATCAGGTCGTTGCTGCCGATCGAGAGGAATCGCGACTCGCGCGCGAGCAGATCGGCGACCCACACCGCGCTCGGGGTCTCGATCATGATCCCGATCTCCAGATCGTGGTCGTAGTCCAGGCCATCACGGTCCAGCTCGGCGGTCGCCTGGCGGCACAGTGCGAGCGCGCTGCGCAGCTCTTCGACGCTGGCGATCATCGGGAACATCATGCGCGCGCGGCCGTGGGCGCTGGCGCGGTAGATGGCGCGGATCTGGGCGCGGAACACCTCGGGATGCGCGAGCGCGAACCGGATGCCGCGATAGCCGAGGAACGGATTGGTCTCGTGCGTGGTCCCGAGGTACGAGGCCACCTTGTCGCCCCCCAGATCCATGGTGCGGAAGATGACCGGCTTGGGGGCCATGCGCTCGGCGACCGCGCGGTAGGCGCGGTACTGCTCGTCCTCGCCCGGCAGCTCGGCCCGGTCGAGGTAGAAGAACTCGGTGCGGTAGAGGCCGACCCCGTCCGCTCCGACGCCGAGCACCGATTCGATCTCGCCGGGCAGCTCGATGTTGGCGCCCAGCTCCACCCTGCGCCCGTCCGGGGTCACCGCCGGCTCGTCCCGCAGCGCCGCCAGCTCGTCGGTGCCCTTGTCGAGCCGCGCGCGGCGCGCCCGGTAGCGGGTGGCGATCGCGGGAGCGGGATCCAGCTCGACCTCGCCGCTGAAGCCGTCCACGATACCGAGATCACCGTTCTTCGCGCTCTGCATGATGCCGCGCACCCCGACCACCGCCGGGATGCCGCGGCCGCGCGCCACCAGCGCGCTGTGCGAGGTGCGCCCGCCCACCTCGGCGACGAAGCCCAGCACCCGCTCCCGGTCGAGCAGCGCGACGTCGCTGGGGCCGATCTCGTGGGCGATGACCACCGAGGGGCGCTCGAGCACGTTCAACCCCTTGTGACCGTCGCCCAGGAGGTGGCGGAGCACACGGCGCTCGACGTCCAGGATGTCGGCGTGCCGTTCGCGCAGGTACTCGTTCTCGACCCGCTCGAGCCGGGCCGCGACCGCGGCCATGTAGTCGCGGAACGACACGCCGGCATTGCGGCGCCGCCGGATGCTCTCGTGCACCGCGCGGCGCAGCTCGGGATCGTCCACCATCAGCATCTGGGCGTCGTAGATGCCCGCCTCGCTCTCCCCCAGCTCGGCGGCGATGCCGTGGCGGATCTGGGCGAGATCCCGGCGCGACGCATCGAGCGCCTTCTCGAAGAAGGCGACCTCGTCCTCAACGCGGTCGTCGGGGATCGCGAACTCCTTGACCGAGTACTCCTCGGCGAAGATGAGATGGATCGGCCCCACCCCGATGCCGGGCGCGGCCGCGATCCCGGTGAACTTCACGGCTCCCCCCCGAACTTGCCGGCGACCAGGGCATCGAGGGCGGTGAGCGCGGCGCACTCGTCCTCTCCGTCTGCGCGCACCTTGATGACGGCGCCCTCCTCGGCGGCGAGCATCATGACGCCCATGATGCTCTTGCCGTTCACCTCGAGGTCGTCACGGCTCACGAACACTTGCGACTTGAACTTGGCCGCGGTCTTGACGAACAGGGCGCAGGCGCGCGCGTGCAGACCGAGTTGATTACGGATGACCATCTGCGCTTCGACCAATGAGCCCCCCGGCGCCCTTGCGTGAGCCTTAGCGATCAGCGGAACCATGCCGCGGCCATGCACAGCGCGCCCGCCCCCAGCGCCCACTGTGTGGGCGTGGGTCGCGGATGCTGAGCGGTGATCAGGCCGAGGGTGAGCCCGGCCGCGAGCGTGGCCTGGAACGGCAGGCTCTGCGGCGACCCGCCCGGCACCAGCAGTGCCGCCATCACCACGCCGACCAGCGCGGCGCCGAACATGGACGTCGTCCGCACCGCGCGCTCGAGGCGGCCGCGCAGGCCACCCGCGAGCACCTCGGCGCCGAGCCGGTAGCCCCACGTCACACCCCTCAGGCGCAGGGTGAGGTGGACCGCGTTGTAGCACACGAGCAGCGCCAACGCGCCGACCCAGGATCCGTCCAGGGCCAGCAACACCCCGAGGCAGGCGACGAACGGGCGCAGCGTGAACCAGAACAGTCGGTCGCCAAGCGCCGCCAGGGCCGAACCCAGCATGGCTTTGACGCGCGGGATGGCATCCTCGTCGGGGAGCGCGCCCAGGTCGGCCGCGGCCGCACGCTGCTCCTCCAAATTTGCCACAGCGCCCAGGGCGAGGGAGGCCAGCGTCGGCTGGGTGTTGAAGTAGGCGGTGTGCTCGGCCAGCCGCACCCGGCGGGTCGCGGCGTCCGGATAGAGCCGCTCGAGCACCGGCGCGAAACACCACGCCCAGCCCAGCCCTTGCTGGCGCTCGTAGTTCCAGGTCGCCTGCAGCAGCGACGTCCGCGCCGTCACACGGGCCAGATCCCTGCCGGTCACGCGCGCCATCTTCAGGAGGTCCCCAGGATGAAGACGAGCCAAGCGGCGATCAGCGCCGCGCCGAACACCGCGATCCGCGAGAGCCGCCGCTGGACGAACGCGTGGAGGAGCTGGGCGAGGGCGAGCCCCAGCCACAGCGGCTGGGCCAGCCGCCACGCTCGCGCGAGCCACAGGGATTCCGTGCTGACCAGCCGCTGGAGCAGAGCGACCGCCCCCGCCAGACAAACGGCGCAGTAGGCTACACCGACGGCGAACGCGAGGCCA
The DNA here is from genome assembly GCA_046716125.1 of Candidatus Eiseniibacteriota bacterium. GTDB lineage: Bacteria > Eisenbacteria > RBG-16-71-46 > RBG-16-71-46 > RBG-16-71-46 > WS-11. Next base: position 9,483 of record JBKJXJ010000273.1, on the reverse strand, counting down.
ACGGCGGCCCGCTGGGCCGCGCCCAGCGCGCCTTCGTCGCCCATCCGCACCCGCTCCTCGCACCAGCGGGCCAGGCCCTCGTTGAGCCGTCGCTGCCACTTGAGCAGGCCGGCGCCCAGGGTGGCGGTGAGGAGTCCGCTCATGACGCCCAGCAGAGCGCAGGCGTCCCGGCTGACCGTGAAGGGCTGCGCGGCGGCGAGCGCCAGCGCGGTGCCGACCCCGACCACCCCGCCGATCGCGTAGTCCTCGGGCGTGCGCGCCCCGACCGGCACGGTGCTCGCCGCCAGGATCTGGAGCACGATCGCCACCTGGAGCGCGGTGCGCCAGTCCCCCCACAGCGCGCCCAGCAGCGTGCCGGTGACGAGCGGCTGGGAGATGAAGGTCTGGGCGACCGCGGTGGCGTCGAGCGCCGCGACCCCGGCGATCAGGAGGGTGCCGATCAGCTGCGGATTCATGCCGGGCGGCCCTGAGGACCCGGAGCCAGACGGAAACGCACCCGCCAGGGCTTGCCGCGCTCGAGTGCGACCGCGAATCCGAAGCGCAGCTCGAGCCCCTGGAACACCCGCTCGGCGCCGGCCTCCGAGAGCGAGACCGTCTCGATCGGGGCGCGCTCGAGCGACGCCTTGCGATCGAGCCAGACGTCCAGCCTGCGCTCGGCCCACTCGTCCACGAACGCCGCGCGCGACATCACGGGGTGCCGCACGCGGGCCGCGAAGTGGGGCGGCGTCGCGCGCACGCCTTCGATCTCGACGTAGCGGTCGGGGGCGTCGGCCACGTGGAGCCCCAGATTCAATTCGACCCCGAGGCGGCCCAGCCGCGGCTGATCCGACGTGAGGGTGTACTCCACCTCGAGCATCCCGTCCTGCCCCACCCGGAAGCGCTTGGCGATGGCCGGGGCGTCGCCTTCGGGCGCGGTGAGCCCGATGACGGAGGCGCCCTCCTCCGCGAGCCAGAACAGGGTGTCCGCCCACTCATGGGCGAGCGTCCCCTCGCTCCATTGGTCCACAAACGAGTCGCGGCCGTGGCGGTCGAGCTGTTCGGCGAGCGCGGCCAGCCCCGGCTCCTTGACGCGCAGTTCGTCGTGGATGCTGCGCCCCTCCGCGGTGCCCGCTTCGGCCTCACGCAGCTTCCGGTGATAGGCCTCGGGGCGGCGCGCGAGCGTGTCGCCATAGTTCCAGAGCGCTGCCCGATCGTCGAACCCCCAGAGCCGGCCGCCTCGCGACGACACCCACACGGCCCAGCGCGGGGTCTCGAGCAACGCATCCGGGATGCCGTCCAGGTCGAAGTCGGCGCGCTCGATCCGCGGCTGATCCGGCGAGAGATGCGCTTCGACCGCGATCAGCTCGCGGTAGAGCGCGGCGCGCAGGTGCGGCAGGTAGAGTCCGCCGAACACGCCGTGCCAGTACGGGCAGTTGCACTGGGCACGCCACAGTCGCATGCGCGCTTCGCGCCAGCGCTCGTCGTCCTCGGCGGGGTGCTCCCACAGCCGGTGCGAGGCACGCAGTGTCCGCTTGTGGAGCCGGTTCGCCTCCGGGTAGCGCGCCGCGAAGTTCCGCCAGTGGCCGCCGCGCACCCGGTCGCGCGCGCCCTCACCCAGCGCCGGCGTGAGCAGTTCGATCGCCTGGGTGTAGCGCTCCTGGGCGAGCGGCGGAAGCGACCACTCCTCCATCTCGTGATAGGACGCGCTCGGCAGGTACGCGAGCCCGCGCGAGGGGTGATGGACCATCGCCTCGGCCGGGGTGCGCAGCTCGATCCATGGGTTCGCGGCCAGGAGGTCGGCGAAGCGCTCGAGCCAGCGCTGCTCGTAGCACAGCGCGCGGGTGCCGGGCCACACTCCGAACTTCTCGCCGTCGTCTCCGAGCACCGCGATCCGGCCTTCTCCCCCATCGGCGACGCGCCGCAGCAGCTCGATCGTCTCCTCGGGCTCACCGAACGGGACGAGATAGCGCAGCTCGCGATGGATCGGGAACACGCCCACGCTCCGGCCCTGGTCCTCGGTGAGGAACCAGCCCCAGAGCTCATCCCGCTCGAAGCCGGCGGCGACGAAGTGGGCGTCGTCCACGGCCGTGTAGGCGGCGCCGGCGGCCGCGAGGCTCGACGCGAGCCCGGGTTCCCACACCCGTTCGGCCAGCCACAGGCCCTGCGGACGGCGGCCCAACTCCAGCTCCAGCCAGTCGGCCATGGCGCGGATCTGGCCGCGCCGGTCCACCTCGGGGATCGCGGGCAGGATCGGTTCGAAGAACCCGCCTCCCCACAGCTCGACCTGGCCGCGCTCGACCAGGGTCCGGAGCCGCTGGAGGTAGTCCGCGCGGTGGAGCGCCAGCCACTGCAGGAGCGGGCCGCTGTGGTGGAACGCCAAGCGAATCCCGGGGCGCGACTCGAGGAACGCGAGGAACGGGTCGTAGGCGTCCTGCCAGGCCTGCTGGAAGACCGAGTCGAAGTTCCCGACCGGCTGATGGTCGTGGACGATCAGCGTCAGCGTGACGGGTCGCATCGGTCAGCGCGGCCCCGACTCGCGGGGCTCCCCCGACTCGTGGGGCTCCAACGTCCGCGGCGGCGCCTGGGATCGACTCACGCGGGAGCGCTCGCCGGGTCGAGGGAGGCGAGCGGCTCGGCTCGCGCCGCCGGCACGTCCTGGACCTCGAGCGTCACCCCGCGGGCGAGCAACGCGCGCGCCCGGGCGCGATCGGCGTCGTCCAGATAGATGTACTCGTTGACCTTGGTCTTCCCCGGGGCGTAGTGCAGGCCGCCCAGATTGAGCCGCCCGATGGCGGCTCCGGCCTCGACCAGCGCGAGCGCCGTCTTGAGGTCCCGCACGATGAGGAACGCGCCCCCGGGGGCGGCCTCCTCCCCGGCCCACGCGGTGACCATCGTCGCGACCGTCACGACCTGCACCTCGACATCGGGCGCGGCGCTCGACATGAGTTCCGCTTCCCAGGGATTGGCGGCGGCCGCGTCGTCCACGACCCAGATGCGGACGGGATTCAGGCGCTGTCCCCAGGCCACCAGGATCTGGCCATGGATGAGCCGGTCATCCACGCGCAGGAGCTGCCAGCTCATGCCGTCTGGCCGTGATGCAGCCGGATGCTGTCCCGCCCCTTGCGGATCAACCGGTCGGCCAGCGCCATCGGGCCGTACTCGTCGCGGTTATGGAGGTAGTCGAGGAGCAGCGGCAGGTTGATCCCGGTCACGACGACGACATCCCCGTGGCCTCGCGCGGCGGCGACACCGCGGATGTGGCACGAGCCGCCCCAGAAATCGGTGAGCACGAGGCCTCCTTCGCGCCAGCCCTCGACTCGACGGGAGATCGCCTGCTCCAGGTCCTCGCGAGAGAGACCCTCATTCGAGAGCACTTCGACCCCTTCGACCGCTCCGTAGACCTTCTCGGCCGCGCGCAGGAGCGCGTCGGCCAGGTCGGAGTGCATGACGAGCAGGGCGGCGGTGCGGGGCATCAGCTTGGATCCGTCGGACGCTTCGCGCGACATGTGATGATTCGACGCTGCGCGCTCATTCCGTGTCCTCGCGCACCCACGCGCGGGCGGCGCTCTTGCGCTTCATGAGCTCGATCAGGTGCTGGTTGAGGCGTTCGGCCGGCGAGTAGCCGCCGTACACCTTGACCAGATAGTTGAGCGCGATGACCTCGCCGATGACGGTGATGTTCTTGCCCGGGGTGATCGGCACCTGGACCAGCGGGATCTCGACGTCGAGGAACGTGCTCTTGCGATCGTCCAGCCCGAGCCGCTCGTAATCCTCCTCGGCCGACCACTCGCGCAGGTTGACCTCGACCTCGACACGCTTCTGCAGCCGGATCGAGCGGATGCCGAACACAGTCTGCACGTCGATGATCCCCAGCCCCCGGATCTCCATATGGTGCCGCAGGAGCTGGTTGCCACCCCCGATCAGTACGTCACCGTGGCGCTTGGTGATGGTCACGACGTCGTCGGCCACCAGCCGGTGACCGCGCTCGACCATGTCGAGCCCGGTCTAGGACTTGCCGAACGCGCTGCTGCCGGTGAACAGCAGCCCGCACCCGTAGACGTCCACCAGCGAGCCGTGCACCGAGACCTGGGGGGCGAACATGTGGTCCAGGTACGACGTGAGCGAGTGGATGAACGGGGTCGTGCTCTGGCTGGTGCGCAGCACCGGCACCTGGCACTCGTTGGCGCGCGCCACCAGACAAGGCGGCACCTCGAGGCCCTTGCAGACGACGATCAGCGGCATCGAGAACTGGTAGAGCCGGTCGATCGCCTCGCGGACCCGTTCGGGACTCAGGGTCGCCAGGTAGGTCAGCTCGGTCTGCGCGATGATCTGGATGCGCTCGGGCAGGAAGTTCTCGACGAACCCCATGAGCGCCATGCCCGGGCGATGGATGTCGCTCACCGTGATCTCGCGGCGCGACGCCAGCGACTCGCTGAGGGATTCGAGCTGGAGATCCTGGCGCTGGTCCTCGAACAGCCGGGCAACGCTCAGTGTCTGCACGCGGTGTCACTCCCCCTTGGGGATGCCGCCATTGCCCGCCGATCCGGGCGACTCGTCGAAGAACTCCCCCAGCATATCCTCGTCGCCCTCGGAAGACGAGCCGGTCGGGAGGATCTCCCGGGCGTGCCCGTCCCGCTTGCGGCTGAGGCGCCTTTCTTTAAGTCGGAGGATGCGCTGCTCGAGGCGCTCGGCGGCCAGTTCGATCGCGGCCCGGGAGTCGTTCGCCTCCTCGCGGCTGACGACCTCGCCGTGGCGCAGCTTGAGGGTGATCTCGGCCGAATGGCGGTATTTCTCGACCCCGACCACGACGTGCGCCTCCATGAGATCGCGCGGGTCGCGGAAATACCGGAGCAGGCGTTCGAGGCGCTGCTGGACGTACAGCCGGTCTTCGGGGACGAGCTCGCAGTGACGGGCGGTGGTGGTGACATTCATGGCCTACCTCGTCGAGCTTCGCCGCGCCGGGTCTGCGGCCACCCGGTCACGGACACGTGATGCGTGATCAGGCCACCCGGCGGCGGAATCGTGCCGGCAGGAGGCCCAGCTGCTCGCGGTACTTGGCCACGGTGCGACGCGCGATGCGCAGGCCCTTCTCGTGAAGCAGGTCGGCGATGCGCTGATCGGACAATGGCTCCTTCTTGTCTTCCTCCGCTATGAGGGTATTGATGATGTCCTTGGCGGTGCGGGCCGAAACGTCCTCCCCGTCCTCGGTCTCGAGACCGGACGAGAAGAAGAACTTGAGCTCGAACACGCCGCGCGGGGTCTGCACGTACTTGGCGCTGCACACTCGGCTCACGGTGGACTCATGCATGTCGATCTGCCGGGCGACCTGCTGCAGGGTGAGCGGGCGCAGGAACGCGATGCCCTTGTCGAAGAACTCCCGCTGCTCGCGGATGATGCAGTTCATCACCTTGATCATCGTGCGCCGCCGCTGCTCGATGGTCTGGATCAGCCAGCGCGCCGAGTTGAGCTTGCCCTGGATGTACTCGCGCGTCTTGTTCTCGCCGCCCGTCATCTCCGACTTCTTCTTTTCGCGCAGCACGCTTTCGTAGGCCGATGAGATCCGGAGCCGGGGCACGTTCCGGTCGTTGAGCAATACGACGTACTCCTCCTCGACGCGCTCGACGAGCAGGTCGGGGACCACGTACTTGGGGTCCTCGGCGGAGACCTCGAGCCCCGGGCGGGGGTTGAGGGTCGCGACGATGTCGGCGGTCTCCTGGACCTCCTCGACCGTGCACTTGAGCTGGCGCGCGATCTCGGGAAAGCGGCGATTGACCAGGTTGTCGAACTGGGTGGCGATGAGCCGCCACACCAGCGTGTCCTTCTCGCCCCGCGTCTCGAGCTGGATGAGCAGGCACTCGCGCAGATCGCGCGCCCCCACGCCGACCGGTTCCAGGGCCTGGACGACGAGCAGCGCCCGCTCACACTCCTCGAGGGTCGTGCCGGTCGCGTTCACGACCTCGTCGAGCGGGGTCACCATGTAGCCCCGGTCGTCGAGCGATCCGATCAGGAACTCGCACAGCGTCATGTGCGCGGGCGCCATCTCGAGGAAGTGGAGCTGCTCGAGCAGGCTCTCGGCCAGTGTCGTGCGCGTGACCGGCACCTTCTCGAGGAACTCGATGCTGGTCTCGCTCTGCGGGATGTAGGCGCGGTCGAGGGCCCCGTCCTGCATGTACTCGGACCAGTCGATCGGGTCCTCGTCGGGCGATTCCGCCGGCTCCTCGTTGGCGGCCTCCTCGGGGGAGTCCTCCTTGGCGATGTCCTCGCTCTCGGCGACCTCGTCGACCTCCTCGAGCAGCGGGTTCTGCATGATCTCGTGCTTGAGGATCTGTTGCAGCTCGAGCGTCGGGACCTGGAGCAGCTTCAACGCCTGCTGCAGGCGCTGAGTCATGATCAGCCCCTGCTTCTGCGTCAGGTTCAGCGAGTGTCTCATCTCCATCGTGGGTAACTCCCGGTCACAGTCTGAAACGCTCGCCGAGGTAGATCTCACGCGCCCGCGGGTCGTTGGCCAGATCCTCGGCCGAACCCTGCAACAGGATGCGTCCCTCGTACATGATGTACGCGCGGTCGGTGATGCTCAAGGTCTCCCGCACGTTGTGGTCCGTGATCAGCACACCGAGACCGCGCGCGCGCAACCGGCGCACGATGTCCTGAATCTCCCCGACCGCGATCGGATCGATCCCGACGAAGGGCTCGTCCAGCAGCATGAACGACGGCTGCCGCACCAGCGCCCGCGTGATCTCCACCCGGCGACGCTCGCCGCCCGAGAGCTTGTGCGCCTGGCGGTCGGCCAGGTGCGTGAGGTTGAGATCCTCGAGCAGCTCCTTCAGCCGGCTCGCGCGGGCCGCCCGCGTCATGTCCATGGTCTCGAGCACCGCCATCAGGTTGTCGCGCACCGAGAGCCGCCGGAAGATGCTGGGCTCCTGCGCGAGATATCCGAGCCCCCCGCGGGCGCGACGGTAGACCGGCTCGTCCGTGATGTCGCGACCCTCGAGAAGGATGCGCCCCTGGTTGGGGGTCAACAGCCCGACGATCATGTAGAACGAGGTCGTCTTACCCGCCCCGTTCGGTCCCAGCAGGCCGACGACCTCCCCCTTGCGCACCTGGATCGTGACGTCGCTGACGACCCGCCACTTGCCGTAATAGCGCATGAGGTTCTCGGCGACCAGTCCCTCTCCGCGCACCACCGGGACGGGGGCGTCGGCGACGATCGCGGGGCCGGGGGCGTGACTCATCGCGTGCCGCCGCGCTGCTCGACCGTGCCGCCCGAACGGGTGTGGACCGTGGCCTTGACCTGGCGCTTGAACTGGAAGTCCTTGAGCTGGGGATCGCTTTCGAAGCCCCATCCGGTGAGCACGTCCCCGTGCCGGTCCACGCGCACGAACGACTCCGTCTGGATGCGCTGGAGCTTGTTGAGGAACTGGATCTGGTCGGTCGTCATCCGCGTGCCTTCGGTGGTCTGGATGACCACCTCGCCGCGGGCGGTCATGTCGTGGGTCAGGTCGTTCATCTCGCCTTCGCGCGCGGTGAGGGTCGAGGCGCGCTTGCCCTGCTCATCGAAGAAGTCGATCCGCAGCCCGCGCGCGACCATCGTGTTGCGGGCCCGATAGGTGGCGGCCGAACGGGCGTACATCTTCCACTGGATGGCGCCCAGATCGGTCTCGGTCGCCTCGAAGTCGCTGACTTCCTGGTCCGGGAGCTCGCCCTCGGCGGGCACGGCGCTCACGCGTGGGCTCTCGCCGCAGCCCGGGACCCCGATGAGCACGACCCAGGCGAGCGCGAGGGCGAGGGCAAGGCTGGGGAGTCGAAGTCTCGCGAGTGGACGCATGGGGGAGTTCCCGGATGGGCTCCAGAGCCCGGTCGTGTAGCTCGATAGCCACGCTAGCAAACGCTCACCACAGTCGCAAGCACAGTCTGTGCCAGCAGCTTCACCGAATTGTTATCGGGCTGTCGTGGCTTGGACTTGACGGAGAAGCGAACGTGCCCGTCGGGAACGCGTCACGGCGGCGGGCTGTCAGTCGAATGCCAACTGCTGTCTGCCCCGGACGACTCAACGATTGCAGATTGACCAGCGTCGGCGGATGCACCTAGGATTCGTCGGTTGATTTTCGCTTCCGGGTTCCTCCGGGGATGTCGCCCATGCCCGCACAAACCCCACCGCGTCCGACAGTCACACCTTGGCTCGCCGTCCTGGCCGCCGTGGCGGTTGCGTTCATCCTTGGCCCGGGACGTCCAGCGACTGCCGATTCAAACTGCCCTACCAGCTACTTCGGCGTCGACGGTTCGGTATTCCTCCAATCATCAGCTGCGAAGGACACGGCCGGATCCACCTACTGCTCCTGTCCTTCCCCAAGCAGCTTCTCGCTCGGATATGACCTCGTCGTCGGTCGTGCAGGAGCTTATGCACAGTCGGGCCTATCGTCCATCCGCGCCGAAATCGGGACAACGGACTCCTACACCCTGACGAGCGCATCTCCGGGTGAGCCCTTCACGATTCGAGCTCAGCTCCACCTCAGCGGCTGGGTGAGCCGTGCTTGCGCCCCGCCGCAGTACAGCTATTGCACGAACTCCCGAGTCATCGCCACGCTGGCCGCGGGCCCGGATAACCGACAGTCGTACGAAGGCCTCTCCCCATCAGGTGCGTTGGAGGTCACGATTCAAGGGCACGCCGGGGTCCCATTCCAGATTTCCATCTCGTGCTCCGCTCACATGGGCTCGGTGGATAGCCAAGTTTCCGATGGATCCATCGTCGCTCAGCTCAAGTTCGTGGGACTCCCGGCTGGATCTCGAGTCGAGTCCTGTCAGGGATTCGTCGTGGACGGGCCGGTCGCTGTTCGCGGCAAGACATGGGGCAGCCTGAAGGAGCAATCTCGCGGGCGCTGACCTCGGCGCGAAGCGATCCGGTCAGCCGGCGGGCCGGCCCAGTGCTGTCTCAAGCCCCTACGCCCCCGCGCGTAGACAGTCGTGCAGGTGGAGCACACCGATCGGGCGTCGATCGCCGTCCACCACGATCAACGCCGTGATCGGACCCGGCAGGTGCTCCTCCATCGCGCGCACCGCGGCGGCCACCAGCGTGTCGCCGCCGATGGTGCCGGGCGAGCGGTTCATCACGTCGGCGGCGCAGAGGTGCCAGGGGTCGGCGTGTTTGACCAGGATGCGCTTGAAGTCGCCGTCGGTGATGACGCCGGCGAGCCTGCCCTCTCCGTCAACGACCGTTGCGATGCCAAGACGCTTGTCCATGATCTCGAGCATCACGGCCCGGAGCCCCGCCTTCATGCCCACCCGAGGGACACCGTCGCCGGCGTGCATGAGCTCCGACACCCGGCGCGAGGCGACCGCGCCGATGACGCCGCCGGGATGCAGAAAGCGAAAGTCCTCCGGGCGGAACCCGCGGCGCTCGAGCAGCGCGACGGCGAGGCAATCCCCCATGACCTGGGCGAGCGTGATGCTGGTGGTCGGGGTGAGTTCCATGGGGCACGCTTCGCGCGCGGGCCCGGTGAGCAGGGT
>JBKJXJ010000272.1:0-10966 GCA_046716125.1 Candidatus Eiseniibacteriota bacterium | reverse complement strand
GCGTGTACGTCCGCCACCCGGAGTGCTTCGACAAGGAGACCGCCGCCGAGTTCGCGCGCGGCAATGGGGCGCCGTTCGGATTCTCGCGCCTGCGTTACGTCGGCAGCCCGGAGGAGTCGCGCGCGCTCAACGATCGCAAGGAGCCGTGCATCATCATCGCCGCCTCGGGGATGTGCGAAGGCGGACGCATCCTCCACCATCTGCGGCACGGTCTGCCCGATCCCAGGAACACCGTCCTGTTCGTCGGCTTCCAGGCCGATGGCACGCTGGGCCGCCGCCTGCGCGACGGCGTCCGTCCGGTCAACGTGTTCGGCGAGCCGGTCGAGGTGGCGGCCGAGATCGCGGCGATCGACGGGTTCAGCGCCCATGCCGATCAGCGCGAGCTGGTCGAGTGGGTGAGCCGGCTCAAGCCGGCCCCGAAGCGGATCTTCCTGGTCCACGGCGAGCTCAAGTCGGCCGAGGCGCTGGCGGAGGTGCTTCGGGCGCGCTTCGGCGCGGACGTGCGGATCCCCGAGAAGAACGAGGAGTTCGATCTGTGGAGCTGACGACCACGACGCGCTACCAGGTGGGGCAGCGGCTGCGCCATCCCCAGTTCGGGGAGGGGCTCGTGGTCGAAGTCCACACCGATCGGGGTCGCGAGGTGCTCGAGGTGGTCTTCAACGGCGAGCTCCGGCGGCTCTCGGCCATGCGCGACTGGGAGCTGGTCGACGGCGTACCCGGGCCCGGCGTGGTGATGTCGGGAGGCTCACATGACCGGACGGTCCACGGCGGCGGGTCGGCGGGGAGCGCGGTCGCCTCAGGGGGCGGGGGAGAGGGTGGAGTGGGCACCGTGGCGGCCCCGGTGCGCGTCTGGCACCCACAGGGGGACGCCTTGATCGACCGCTGGCGGGACGCGCAGACCGCGCCGGCGTCCCACTTCGACCTGCGCTCGGCGGCCGAACGCTGGGCGGGATGGGCCGAACCGGACCGGCTGGTGTCCCTCAACTCGCTGCGCGGCGTCGAGCGCTTCCCGCACCAGCTGCGCGCCTGCCTGCGGGCGATGGGCGCGCTGAACGGCCGGGCGATCCTCGCCGACGAGGTCGGGCTGGGGAAGACCATCGAGGCCGGCATCATCCTCAAGGAGTATCTGCTGCGCGGCGCGATCCGCACCGTGCTGGTCCTGGTGCCCGCCTCACTGTGCGAGCAGTGGCGTGCCGAGCTGTGGGAGAAGTTCGAGCTCGACTGTGTCGTCTCGCGCGGTCCCGCCGGGCAATGGGGCCGGCATCCGCTCATCATCTCCTCGCTCGAGACGGCGCGGCACGAGCGGCACCGCCGCCGCGTGCGGGGCGCGAACTACGACCTGGTCGTCGTGGATGAGGCGCACCGCCTGCGCAACCACCTGACGCTGGGGTGGAAGTTCATCAACGACCTGAACCCGCGCTACCTGCTGCTGCTGACCGCCACGCCCGTCCAGAACGACCTGCGCGAGCTCTACAACCTGGCGACGCTGGTGCGCCCCGGCACGGTCGGGACGTTCTCTCAGTTCCGGCGTGACTTCCTGAGCGGGCACGACAAGCGGGCGCCGCGGAACGCCCCCCGCCTGCGCGTGCTGCTCCAGAGCGTAATGATCCGCGCGCGCCGGAGCGACACCAACATCACGTTCGCGCCGCGACGGGTGGAGACGCTGTGGGTCGCCCAGACGGCGGCCGAGCGCAAGCTCTACCGCGAGGTCAGCGACTTCGTCGCCGAATCGGTGCGCTCGGATGACGGCGGGCCGGGGCGCCGGCACTACTTCACGCTGGTCGTGCTCCAGAAGGAGATGGGCTCGTCGTGGGCGGCGGCCCGCTCGACCCTCGAGAAGCTGAGCCGGAATCCGGACGGCCTCGATGGCAAGCGGCTCAAGGCGCTCGCCGCCCGCGCCGCGGAGGTCAGCCAGCAGCAGAGCAAGGTGCGGTCGCTGCTCAAGCGCATCGCATCGCTGGGCGGCGAGAAGTGCATCGTGTTCACCCAGTTCCGCTCCACCCAGGAGTCCATCGTCCAGGCGCTGCGCCAGATCGGGATCGAGCCGGCCGTGTTCCACGGCGAGCTCGGCTGGCGCGAGAAGGAGGAGTCGCTCGACCGGTTCCGCACCGTGTCGCCGGTCCTGGTCAGCACCGAGGCGGGCGGCGAGGGCCGCAATCTCCAGTTCTGCAGCATCGTCATCAACTATGACCTGCCGTGGAACCCGATGAAGGTCGAGCAACGGATCGGCCGGGTCCACCGGCTCGGCCAGGAGCACCCGGTGCGCGTGGTCAATCTCGTCGCGCGCGGGACCATCGAGGCCTACGTGCTCGAGATCCTCGACCGGAAGATCCGCATGTTCGAGCTCGTGGTGGGCGAGATCGAGGAGATCCTGGGCGCCTGGCAGCCGCACGGCTCGTTCGAGGACGAGGTGTTCAAGCGCTGGACCGAATCCACGAATCCGAGGGTGCGCAAGCGGCGCTTCGCCGAGCTGGCCCAGCATCTGGTGTTCGCTCGCCGCCGCTATCAGGAGCAGAAGGATCGGCAGAACCTCCTGTTCCCGACCGTCGGGGCCGCTCCGGGTTCGGCGGGCGCGGGACCGGCGACCGCCGGCGCCGTCCCCGCGACGTCCGCGGCCACCGCTCCTGCGCGCCGCCGGGGCGCGGCGAGGGATGGGGCATGAGCCCGACCGCGGCCCGCAAGCCCGCGGCGTCACGTCCGGCGAAGCGGATGCCCGCCACGAGCGCCGGAGTGCGGCAGGCCGCCTCCGCCGCGACCGTCCGGGTCGTCGTCCCGACGGCCGAGATGCTGCCCGATGGCGTGGCGTGGCGCGAGTTCGTCGGGCGCTGGCTCACGGCCGCGGGCTGCACGGTGGGCAGTGCCGCGCGCGGTGACTGGGAGGTCGCGCTCGCGCCTGCCCTGCAGAAACGGTGGCGCCGTCAGCGCGTGCGGCTGGTGTTCGATCCGCAGCGCCCGACGCTGCCACGCGGCGCCTGGTTCACCGCCCCCGGGAGCGGGGCCGGCCGGCGGATCCTCGAGGCGGCCTGCGCCGATCCGCTCCTCACCCGGCGCACCGCGCTGGTCCAGGTGCCGGGAGCGCCGGCCGAGGGGATCGCGGCGGTCTGCCGCGTGCGTGGCCTCGCCTGGGGACCGCCGCGTCTGGGTCCGGTCCGGTACGAACGCCGCGTCGCGTTCCACTTCATCGTGACGCTGTGGGGCGGACTGCCCGCCCAGGAACCGTGGGTGATGCTGGTCGGACCCGAGGGCGATCTGCTCGAGTGGGAGCGCGGCTCGGAGCTGCCCGAGGTCCGGGCCCGCGATGGGCTCTACCAGATCGCCGACGCGCTCGCGCCGGAGGCCTGCGACCTGCTGTCCGCCCGGGCGCGCGAGCACCTCGACATCCTGCTCGGCCAGAGGGAGGAGGAGTGGGAGCGCGGCGTCGGCCGGCAGCGCGAGGACGAGCTCACCCGGCTCTCGGACTTCTTCGCCGCAAGGATCGAGGAGGAGGACGAGCGATCCCGGCGTCGCGGACCCAACGGGGACGAGTCCGAGATGGAGGGGGGCGATGCCACCTCGCTCAAGCTCGAGTGGGAGCGGCGCGCGGCCGAAGTGCGCCACCGGTGGGCGCTGCGCACCGAGGTACGGATGTGGGGACTCGAGGAGTGGGCGTGGCCGGTGGCGGATCTCGACCAGGAGCTGCGCGCGGGTGCCGTGCACCTCAGGCTCACGAGCCGCGTGGATGTGGCGCGCGGGCGACCGGCGCTCCCCGGGTGCCCCGGCTGTCAGGCGCCGGCGGAGATGCTCGTGCGGGCGCGGGGAGGGGTCGCCTGCGTACGTTGTGCGCCCTGAGGGGTGCGCCTTGACGGGGGGGAGTCGAGCCGCTAAGGTTCCGCGTCCTCGGTGTCCCGGGACCGCTCCCCAAAGCGCTTGAAATCATCGCCATAACTGGAGGTATACGTTGACGTTGCACACGCAGCACTCGACCGGAAGGCTCGAGCAGCCGGGCGCCGGACTCATGGTGCCGCTGGCGAACTTCTGGGACCGCTTCGGGAAGATCGTCCTCGGCGTCCTCGCCGGGCTCGTCGTGGTCGGCGTCATCGGCTTCTTCAGCCTGCGCTCGCGCCGGGCGGCCGAGGAGGCCGCGGCCGGGAAGCTGGCCGAGGCGAGCCTCTACTACTGGCAGGGCGACTACCAGCGATCGCTGACCCTGGCGCGGGAGACCGCCCAGCAGTACGCCTCGACCCCGAGCGGGAAGGACGCCCATCGTCAGGCCGCGGATGCCGCCTACTGGGGCGGGGACTTCAAGACCGCCGCCGCCGACTATCGTCGCTATCTTGCGGGCAAGCCTCAGGGCGTGCTCGCCGATGCCGCGCGCCGCAGCCTCGCCTACGCGCTCGAGAGCGACCAGCAGTACCTCGAGGCGGCGAAGGAGTACGAGGCGCTGGTCGGCCGGTTCGACCGGGCGTCCTCGGCCGAGTTCCTGTTCGCCGCCGCGCGCAGTCTGCAGGCCGCGAACCAGTCGCCGGCCGCGATCCAGCGGCTGCAGCGCGTGACGGACGAGTTCGGGGAGACCGAATACGCGAACCAGGCGCGCATCGCGCTCGCCGAACTCGGTGCTTCGACGGTCGCGCCGGCCCCGACCGCCGCGACGTCGTCGAAGCCCTGATCGCGGTCGGAGCCACGCTCCGAACCGTCGCCTGAGGCGCCGATGAGCGACGTCCTCGCTCCGGTCGACCTGGTCCTCATCTGGCACCACCATCAGCCCGACTATCGGCGCCCGGCGGACGGCCGCTCCATGCTGCCGTGGGCGCGGCTCCATGCCGGCAAGGACTATCTCGACATGGCGCGCCACGTCGAGCGCCATCCCGGGGTGCGGGTCACGTTCAACCTCGTGCCGGCGCTGATCGATCAGATCGAGGGCGCGGCGCGGGGCGACGCTGACGCTCTGTTCGATCTGCTCTTGCGTTCCCCGTCCGAGTTGACGCAGGCCGAGCGCGCCGCCGTCGTGTGGCGCTGCGGCCAGATCCCCGCCCGGACGATCGAGAAGTGGCCCGCGATCCGGGCGCTTCGGGAGGCGGCATCCCGGGCCCTGGAACCGTCCACCGCTCCCGGCGGGGGGCCCCGTGCGCCGCTCGGCGATCGCGATCTGCTCGCGCTCGAGGTCTGGTTCCTGCTCGCCTGGGTGGACCCGATGTTCCACGGCGAGCCCGAGGTGGCCCGCGCGCTGGAGGCGAGACCGCGATGGACGTTGGAACATCGCGACGGCCTGGTCGCGCTCTACCGCCGCCTCGCCGGGCAGGTGATCCCCGCGTATCGGGCGCTGGCCGAACGCGGGCAGGTGGAGCTCTCGACCTCGCCCTACCATCACCCGATCCTGCCGTTGCTGGTGGACCTCGCGAGCGCGCGGCGCGCGCGGCCGGAGATCGCGCTGCCCGAGACCCGACTGGCGGCGGGCGAGGACGCCCGCCGGCAGATCCGGTGGGCGCTCGAGCGGCATGCGGCTGCCTTCGGCGCCCGACCCGCCGGGATGTGGCCGTCCGAGGGGAGCGTGAGCCCCGAGGCGGTGGCGCTCGCGGCGGGAGCCGGCGTGCGCTGGCTCGCGAGCGACGAAGGCGTCCTCTGGGCGTCGCTGCCGGATGGCGCGCGGGACCGGGGCGCGCTCTACCGTCCATGGCGCTTCGCTTCCGAGGGAGGGGAGGTCACGCTGTTCTTCCGCGACCACGCGCTCTCGGACCGGATCGGTTTCGTCTACCAGCGCTGGGACCCGGCGGAGGCGGCCGAGGACTTCATCGCCCATCTGCGTCGGATCGCGAAGGCGCATCGAGGCGATCGCCCTCCGGTGGTCACGATCATCCTCGATGGCGAGAACTGCTGGGAACACTACCGCGAGGACGGCAACCCGTTCCTCGATGCGCTTTATGACGCGCTCGAGGGCGCTTCGGACATCCGCACGCGCACTCCGTCGGATGTGTTGGGCGACGTGCCGGCCGATGGGGCGATCGCGCCGACGCTCGCGCGCCTGCACTCGGGCTCCTGGATCGACGCCGACTTTCACATCTGGATCGGTCATCCCGAGAAGAACCGGGCGTGGGAGGCGGTCGCGCGCGCACGGCAGGCATTGCTCGATGCCGGCGTCACGCACGAGCGCGCGCCGGAAGCGTGGGAGGCGCTGTTCCGCGCCGAGGGCTCGGACTGGTTCTGGTGGTTCGGCGACGACCATCACACGCCCGACCAGGGCGTGTTCGACCAATTGTTCCGCGACCTGGTGACGGCCGTCTACACCCGGGCCGGACTCGCGCCGCCGCCGTCGCTCCGCCTGCCGATCGCGCGCGCGCGGACGGGCGGGATCACGGAGACCCTCCCGATCGGTTTCATCTCGCCGACCATCGACGGCCGGCGCACGACATTCTATGAGTGGGACGCCGCCGCCCGGTACGTGCTCGGGAGCGGCGGCTCGATGCACCGCGGCCAGGGGCTGGTGCGCGAGCTGCACTACGGTTTCGATGCCGGGCGGTTCTACCTGAGGCTCGACTTCGTCGGCCCGCACCCGCCGGGCGAGCACCTCGACCTGAGGCTCGAGCTGATCGAGCCGCGACCGATGGGCGTCCGGATCGCGGGTCTGGCCGCCGGGGCGCGGACCGTCACGGGTGGCGTTGCCGATGCGGGGGCGATCACCGGGGCGGAGTGCCGCGTGGGCTCGATGCTCGAGCTCGCCGTGCCATTCGCGGGTGTCGGGCTGGCTCCCGGCGAGGCGGTAGCGCTCCTGGTGCAGGTGTTCCGCGCGGGGCAGCCGATCGAGACCTATCCGGGTGACGAGGGCCTCGCGTTCACGGTGCCGGGTCCGGACTTCGAAGCCGAGATGTGGAACGCCTGAGGCCTCCGGAGGTCCACTCAGGTCGCGGTTTCAAAGGTGGCCGGGGTCCGTCACGACCCGCCCACCCAGACCGTCTTCACGTTGACGAACTCGCGGATGCCCGCGGCGGAGAGCTCGCGACCGTAGCCCGAGGACTTGATCCCACCAAATGGCAGGCGCGGGTCGGATTTCACGATCCCGTTCACGAACACGAGGCCGGCCTCGATCTCCTTCGCGAGCGCCTCGCCCCGCGCCGGGTCGCCGGTCCAGATGCTCGCGCCCAGGCCGAAGCGCGAGCGGTTGGCGAGGGCGATCGCCTCCGCGGCATCGCGGGCGCGCGTGACCGCAGCGACCGGGCCGAACGTCTCCTCGTCGAACGCCGCCATGCCGGGCGTCACGCCGGCGAGAACGGTCGGGGCGTAGAAATAGCCCACGCCAGGGAGTCGGGACCCGCCGGTGAGGACGCGCGCCCCGGCCGCGACCGACTCGCTCACCTGCCGATCGAGCGCATCGCGCAGGTCGTCGCGCGCGAGCGGGCCCACCGCGCTCGCGCGGTCGAGCGGATCGCCGACCTTGAGCGCCGCCATGCGGCCCGAGAACGCGTGCTCGAAATGCTCGGCGATCGGGGCCTCGACGATGAACCGCTTGGCGGCGATGCAGCTCTGGCCGTTGTTCTGGATCCGCGCTGTCACCGCCTGCTCGGCGACCGCCTCGGGGTCGGCGTCGGCCAGGACGATGAAGGGATCGGACCCGCCCAGTTCGAGCACCGTCTTCTTGAGCGCCGCGCCGGCCCGGGCGGCGAGCCTGCGTCCCGCCTCCTCGCTGCCGGTGAGCGTCAGCGCGCGGATCGCCTCGTGGTCCACGAGCGCCTCGGCGCGCGAGGCGGGCAGGAGCAGCGTGGTGAACACCCCCTGCGGGAATCCCGCGCCCGCGAACACCTCTTCGATGGCCAGCGCGCAGCCCGGCACATTCGACGCGTGCTTCAAGACCATGACGTTGCCGGCCATCAGTGCCGGGATGGCGGCCCGGAACGCCTGCCAGAAGGGGAAGTTCCACGGCATGACGGCAAGGATGGCGCCCAGGGGCTCGTAACGGATCTCGCTGCGGGTGGCGTCCGAGGCGATGGACTCGGGCGCCAGGAACCGCTCGGCGTGCCCGGCGAAGAACTCGCAGGCCAGGGCGCACTTGTCGGCCTCGGCCTCGGCGGCAACGATCGGTTTGCCCATCTCGTCGGTCATGAGACGAGCGAAGCGCTCGCGCGCTGTTCGCAGCGCGACGCCCGCACGGCGCATGAGCGTCGCCCGCGCATCGAACGTCGTGCGGCGCCACGCCCCGAACATCTGTGCCGCGAGCGCGAGCCGCCGCTCGACCTCGTCTGGACCGGGTTCGGGATACTCCCGTATGGTCTTGCCGGTCGCGGGATTGATGGACCTCATGGGCGCAAACCTACACCTTCATGCGCCCGCGCACCGGATCTGTCGAGGGAGGGGGGACGATGAGCGAGATCGAGCGCATCGAGGATCAGTTGAAGCGCGCTTTCGAAGGCCCGGCATGGCCTGGCCCCTCGGTGCTCGAGGCCCTCGATGGGGTGAGCGCGACCCGGGCGGCGAAGCGGCCGATCAAGGACGCCCATTCCATCTGGGAGCTGACGCTCCACATCGCGGTCTGGGAGGACGTCGTGCGGCGCCGGGCGCTGGGGGAGAAGTTCCAGCCCACGGATGCGCAAGACTGGCCGGCGCTCGGGGCGAAGACGCCCGCGGCGTGGGCCGCGGCCATCCGGAAGCTCAAGGCCGGCCATGCGAAGCTGCGCAAGGTCGTGGCGTCCTACGACGAGAGTCGCCTCGATCAACCGATGGTCCCGGGCGGCAGCAGCGCCTACGTCCAGTTCCACGGCGCGATCCAGCACGACCTCTATCACGCCGGACAGATCGCGATGCTCAAGAGAGGCTGAGCCGGGAGGGAAGACTCTAAATCGCGAGGTCGAGCTGCGCGGGCGGTGGTGGCGCCTCGATCAATGGGATGGGATGTATCCGGGGCGGGACGCACCGCTGGATCGTCGCGAACTTCTCTTTCACCGTCTCGCGCTCGGTTCGGCCGAGGTAGGCGCGTCCTTCGTAAAGACGGCGATAGCGCGAGAGTTCTTCCGGCCAGTCGCGTGCGAGCTGGGACAGGAAATGCTCCCGCGTACCGGGCCTGAGGTGAAGCAGTTCCGACCACAGGAACGAAGCGCCTGCCTCGCGGGCCGCCCGCACGACGGCGGCCATGGACTCCGGCGAGTCCGAGATCCCGGGCAGGATGGGCGCCAGGGCGACGCCGACCCGGATGCCGCCATCGCGCAGGATCTTGAGCGCCCGCAGGCGCTGGCGTGGCGGCGCTGTCCCGGGCTCGGTCGTCCGCCAGACGCGCTCGTCCAGGCTCGGGATCGAGATGTTGACCGAGACCGGGATCCGGCGCGCCGCCTCCTGGAGTACGTCCAGGTCCCTTACGACCAGAGGCCCGCGGGTGATGATGCCGAATGGCGTCCCATGGGCGGCGAGCAGCCGGATACAGGCCCGGGTCAGCCGGTAGCGGCCCTCGGCCGGCTGATAGGGGTCGGTGGCGGCGCCGATCACGACCTGCTCACGGGTCCAAGAGGGCCGGGCGAGCTCGACCGCGAGGACCTCGGCGATGTTCACCTTGACCCGCACGGAGCGCCCGTAGCGGTCGTCCCCTGGACGATCCGCCCGGGCTTCGAACGCGCGTACGTAGCAGAACGTGCAGCGGTGCGCGCAGCCCATGTAGGGATTCAGGGACCATGGGAAGGGCATGCCGCGGACGGCATTGAGCGCCGACCGACAGGGTTCCTCACGGAAGACCGTGCGCATGGGCCTGAAGATAGGCTGGGGACACCTGACGGCACAAGTGTGCAGTCAGGTGTCCCCAGCCCTATGTCGCATAATAGGTATTATGTAAACCTACCGCTGGGCGATGACCTCAGGCTCGCGCGACGGGTGCCATCTGCATCTCGATCTCGGCCAGTCCGCTGAGCTTGTCGTCCGCGCCCCGCTCCTCCTCGAGAGTCTGTGCCAGGAGATCGGCGACTTTCTTCGGCCCCACACGGTCGGCGATGGCGCAGACGACCGAGTAGGCGGCGATCTCGTAGTGTTCGACCCTGCGCGCGCTGGCGATCAGGCCGGCATCGATGACATTCTCATCGCCCTCTTCCGCCATCATCTCGGTGCCTTCCTCGAGCAGTCCCACGATCGCGGGACAATGTTTGCCGCGGGGCGTGAGGTCGAGGTGCTCGAAGCACTGCTCCAGCCGGCTGACGTGCCGTTCCGTCTGCTTGCCGTGCTCCAGGAACGCAGACCGGAGCTGCGGGGACGACGAAGCCTTTGCCATCTTCGGCAGGGCCGTCACGAGCTTCTTCTCCGCGAAGAGCAGATCCCTGAGCTGCTCCGCGAGGAGATCCTTCATGGTGTTGAGTGCCACTGGTTTCCTCCTTGAAATCGGTGTGAACAGGCGTTGATGCGTGGACGGTCGGCCGCCAATGGGAGTCGAGCAAGACGCATGCCCGCTGCGGCCGCGGCCCGACGCCATGGCAAGTCATGGGCAGGTACCGAATGTCGCGACGCTGTCGCCGAGTTCCGGGGCCCGTCGCCGGCGATGAGTTGAAAGGACTACTTCCGAATGTCGCTTTGGGAGGCCCGACCGGGTGGCTTGCGCAAGTCGTACACACAGCCCGAGGGACTCAGCGCTCCTGGGCCAGCACCAGATTGAGCAGCTTGTTCGGGACGAAGATGACCTTGCGGATCTCGCCGCCATCCACGTAGCGTCGAACCCGCTCGTCCTCGATCGCGGCCTTGTGGGCCTCGGCCTGCGCCACATCGCGCGGCATCTCCAGGGTCGCCCGCAGCTTGCCGTTGATCTGGACGGCGATGGTGACGCTCCCCTCCAACGCCCGGACCGGGTCCCAGACCGGCCAGGGTTCATAGGCCAGGGTCTGGGCGTGGCCCAGCCTGCGCCACAGTTCCTCACCCAGGTGCGGGGCGAAGGGTGAGAGCAGCAGAACCAGCGGCTCGACCACCGACCGCGGGCGGCGCGCCAGCGGCGTCAGCTCGTTCACCAGCACCATGAGCTGGGCGATCGCGGTGT
>JBKJXJ010000271.1:0-3916 GCA_046716125.1 Candidatus Eiseniibacteriota bacterium | reverse complement strand
TGGCCCTTCGCCTCGACCCCTCGTCGGTGCTCCGTGGCCAGCCTTAGGACGCCCGGGCTCGGCACCGTGGCGCGGGTGGTGCGCGCGGCGCTGGGGCGCCGCCGCGGGACGGTGACGCTCGCGGTGCTCGCGGTGGCGATCGGGGCGTCCGTGGCCTCGGCGCTGCTCCACGTCTCGGGCGACATCGGCCGCAAGGTGACGCACGAGCTGCGCTCGCTGGGCCCCAACCTCCTCGTCGTGCCGTCCACCGTGAGCGACGCCGCCGAGGGGCGCTTCATCAACGAGGAGTCGCTGCGCGCGCGGCTCGCCGCCGCCGGCGTCGAGGGCGTGCCGCTGCTCTACGCCGTGGCGCATCTCGACGGCCGCCCGGTGCCGATCGTCGGCGCCGACCTCGCCTCCGCCCGGCGACTCCACCCCGGGTGGCGCATCACGGGCGGGATGCACGCCGCCGATCCGGATGTCTCGATGATGGGCGCACGGCTCATGGACCGGTTGGGCGCGGTGCCGGGCACGCAGCTCACGCTGGTCCCGGCGGACGGCGCCGGGGACAGCGTGACGATCGCGGTCGGTGCGCGGCTCGAGGCGGGCGGCGCCGACGACGAGGCGCTCTGGATCCCGCTGGCGGCGGCACAGCGGGTGAGCGGGCTCCCCGGTCGCGCCAGCCTCGCGCAGGCGCGGATCGAAGGGGCGAAGGACGCGGGCGCCGTGGTCGCATCGCTCGAGCAGGGGGGCACGCTCCGCGCCCTGGTGCTGCACGCGCTCTCGGCCACCGAGGGCCGGCTGCTCGAGCGCATGCGCCGCCTGATGGCGCTGGTCACCGTGGCGGCGCTGGCGGCGGCCGGGCTGGCCGCGTTCGGCACGCTCACCGATCTGGCGCTCGAACGCCGGCGCGAGATCGCCCTCATGAAGGCGCTCGGCGCGACGCGCCGGGACGTCGTGCGCCTGTTCGCGGTGGAATCGCTGGTCATCGGGGCCGCGGGCGGAACCGTCGGCTGGCTCATCGGCGTCGGGTTCGCCCAGATCATCGGGCACCAGGTCTTCCATTCCGCCGTCACGCTGCGCTGGGATGTGCCGTTCGCGGTCCTGGGGCTGGCGATGGCGGTCGCCTGCATCGCCGGCCTCGGTCCCATCCGCCTGGCGCTCTCGGTCGAGCCGGCGCCGGTGCTGAAGGGAGACTGATGCCACGCGAACCGCTGGTCCGCCTGGAGTGCGTCTCCCGGCACTACGACACCTTGAAGGCGCTGGATCAGGTCGATCTGCGCATCCAGACGGGCGAATGGCTGGCGGTCATGGGCCCGTCGGGATCGGGCAAGAGCACGCTGCTCAACCTGCTCGGCGCCCTCGACCGGCCCACGGCCGGCCGGATGTGGATCGATGGCGCCGAGCTCACGGCGATGAGCGAGAGCGAGCGCGTGCGCTTCCGGCGCGAGAAGGTGGGGATCATCTTCCAGCAGTTCCACCTGTTCACCCATCTCACCGCGGTCGAGAACGTCATGATCGCCCAGCATTACCACTCGGTGGCGGACGCCCCGGAGGCGCTGGCCGCGCTCGCCCGCGTGGGCCTCGCGGACCGCGCGCGGCATCTGCCCGCCCAGCTCTCGGGCGGCGAGCAGCAGCGGGTGTGCGTGGCGCGCGCGCTCATCAACCAGCCGCGACTGATCCTCGCCGACGAGCCGACCGGGAACCTCGACGCCGAGAACGAAGACAAGGTGCTGCACCTGCTGCGCGAGCTGCACAGCGAGGGGCACACGATCGTGACCGTCACGCACACGCCCCGGGTCGGCAATCTCGCCGACCGCCGCGTGGAGCTGGCGCACGGGCGGCTCGCCGACCTCACGGTGCCGAGCGAGGAGATCGAACGCCGCTACGACGAGGTGCTGGTCCAGATGTGGTCGCTCGAGGAGGACGGGCGTCAGCCCGAGGCGGCGCGGATCAAGGTGCCCGACGTGGTGGACAACCGCCGCACCGTCCTCGGGATGGTCGAGAGCGGGCTCATCGTGCAGTGCGCGCTCACGCTCGAGTTCACCCGCCGGGGCCGCGTGATGGCGCGCGACCTGGTGCGCCGCCGGCGCCTGGCCGAGGTGCTGTTCTCCTCCGCCCTGCACCTGTCCGATCCCGAGGTGGAGCTGGCCGCCTGCCGGATGGAGCACATCATCAACCCCGAAGTCACGAACAGCATCTGCTCGTTCCTCGGGCACCCCAAGACCTGCCCGCACGGCCGCACCATCCCGACCGGCGACTGTTGCGAGCTGCCGATCGTCTTCTAGTGGCGGCGCTGGATCGGGAGTCCGTGCTCGCCCTCCCTCCCGGGACCGTCACGTTGGATGCCCGCGACGCCTCGCTGTTCGCCGCCGGTCATCGCTCCGGCGCGGGCAACCTTCCGCTCGCCGAGTTCTCCTCGCGCAGGACCGAACTGCCGCCGCGGGACGCGGCGATCCTGGTGGTGGCCTCGACGGCCGCTGAAGCGCACGATGCGGCCGCCGCACTCGGGGTGCTCGGCTACGCGCGCGTGCACTGGCTGGACGCCCCGCTCGCCGACCTGCCCGGTGGTCTCGACGATCCGGGGCCGGCGACGCGGCTGTGGCGTCCCGCGCCGTTCCTCGAGGAGGTGCTGCCGCTCCTGGCCCGGGGTCCCGCCCTCGACCTCGCGGCGGGCGCCGGACGCGAATCGGTGTTCCTCGCCCTCAACGGCTTCGAGGTGGAGGCGGTGGACGACGATCCCGACATCCTCGCGAAGGCCGAGGCGCTGGCACGGCGGAACGGCGTGCGCATCGCGACCACGGTGCGCGATCTCGAACGACGCGACGCCCGCCTTCCCGAGGGCCGGTACACCCTGGTCACCGTGTTCCGGTTCCTCCATCGCCCGCTCCTGCCGGCGATCGCGCGTGCCCTCGCGCCCGGAGGGCGGCTCGTCTACGAGACATTCCGGCGCGGCCAGGCGCGGTTCGGGCGGCCGACGCACCCCCGCTTCCTGCTCGATGACGGCGAGCTGCGCGGCGCATTCCCGGGACTCGTCGTAGAGAGGTACGACGAGCCCGATCCGGAAGTCGGTCCGATCACCGCGCGGCTGCTCGCCCGGCGGCCTGCAGCGGGCTAGCCCGCGGGCGCCGATACGCCGGCCACGGGACGTGCACGCACACGTCAGCCGACGGCAGTCAGGGTCCGGCTGCGACCACGACCGTACCGTTGGTGGACGCCGCGGTCACGAGCATCCCGCCGGCCGCGTATTTCCTCGTGCCCCGCACATGGAAGTACGAGAGCGCGACACGCACCCGCTCCTCGAGCGAGGCGTCCGCCATGTCCCGGCACAGCGCCGCCGCGTCGCGAGACTCTCCGGCGCCGTATCCGAGCTGACGGAGCCAGGGAACGACCTCCAACTCATGCGCCTGCTCCTCGGCCGCCAGGGCACGTGCCGCCTCGGCTTCCTGCTCGCGTGTCTTCTTCGCACACGCCTTCGCTGCCGCCCGCGCCTCGCCCGCCGGACGCCGATGGCCGGCACGGGGCTGCTCGGTCGCCGCGAACTTCCGCTTCTCGAGCTGCGGGATGGCGATGTCGCTGAGCGCTTCGAAGATCGCGGCCAGATCCCCTGAGGGGATCTCGTGGCTCAGCAGCTCCTGGAGGTACCGCAGCTTGTCGTGGGCACGCTGGCCCAGTGTGAACTGCACCTTGAACGACTGGGCCGAGAGCGGTTGCACATGGGAACGGTCACGGGTCGTGTTGAGAATGACAGGGTCTTGAACTCGTCCCGGGACGAGTTCGTCATCGGTTCGAACCAGTCCATGCTGCCCTGCCGACCCCGGGGATGACGCCGTCGGCAGATCCTCCACCCAGGCCAGCAGGTCGGTCTTCGGGAACCGCGCGGCCAGCAGCCGCTCGATCTCGGACTTGGTCTTGTGGCTGGCAGCCGCCAGGAGCT
>JBKJXJ010000270.1:0-3622 GCA_046716125.1 Candidatus Eiseniibacteriota bacterium | reverse complement strand
GCCACGGAGGCCTCCGCCCGACCGAACGCGGCGAGTTCGGCGCCGTGGGTGCGCCGCGTGCGATGGAAGCCAATCGTAGTCTTCCTGATCCTGTTCCTCCTGGCCCGCGAGTTCCAGGCGCTGGGCGCGGCGGGCGAACTCCGATCGAGCCTCGCTTCGCGGCCGCGCGGCGAGGCGTCGGCGGTCTGGAACGAGTACCAGCGGGTCATGGGCGGTCGCGTCCTCGTCAATGTGTCGGGTCTCGGCGGCGCCGTGAGCGAGTGGATGGTGTCCCACGCGGACGATCTCATCTCACGCTACCGGTCGGACACGCCCACGATCTACGAGGCCGGATGGCGCGCCGCGGAGGGGCTGCTGCAGCACGCCGCCACCGTCGATCCCGGCAACCGGCGGATCCAGGCGCGGCTCGAGTACTGCCGCGGGCACCTGCTGCGGATCGCGGCGCGCGAGGCGAAACAGCCCGACGAGTCGATGAGCCGCTACGACGAGGCGGTGAGCCGCTTCGAGCGTGCGGCGCGCCTGTGGTCGGGGTGGGGCGATCCGCACGTCGGCCTCGCCCAGATCCACGCCTACGGCAAGCGGGACCCGGAGCGCGCCGCCGAGGCGCTCGAGCGCGCGCGCAATGCCCGATACCCGCTGGGCGAGCGCGAGACGGCGCTGCTCGGCGACGCCTACCGCATGCGTGCGGAACGTCGCTGGGCGGGATCCACGGATGCCTTCGACGCCGACCAGCAGTATCGCCACCTGGAGCGTATTCGCAACGACTGCGCCCGCGCGCTCGATCAGTACGAGTTGGTGCCGTCCTACGCCGGCGTCTCGCGCCACCTGCGCGCGCTGCGCGGGCGGCTCGCCGACGTCGATGCGCGGCTGCGCGTGCTGTCGGGAGAGGGGCCTTTCTTTTGAGCGCGCAGCGTCGAATGATCCGATGAGCGCGGTCCTTCCGCTCCCCGCCCGCGGGCGGGCCACCTGGAGCCGCGGGCCGTCTCCGTGGCGCGCGCTCCGGACCGGCCTTGATCGGGCCCTGTGGCGGCCGCTCGCCCTGAGCATGGGCGTCGTCGCGCTTGGCCTGGTGTTCGTGTTCGTCGCCAAAAGCGCTTTCATGGGACCGATCGGACCCGGGCTCAAGCAGGGGCGGCTGGTGAATCTCGGCGCGGTGCGCAGCGCTGCCGAGCTCGAGCGGGCGCTGGCGCCGATCCTCTCAGCCCATGGGGCCGGCGAGCTGGAGCGCCGCTTCGTGGCGCAACAGATCTTCGATCGCCTGCCTGGTCCCGGCGAACGCCCGCTCGACGATGTCGACGCGCTCGCCGCGATCCGGCTTCCCGCCGACGAGGTGGCGAAGCGCGCGGATCTCGGCGCCCTCGGCGCCCTCGGCGAGCGCGCGCGCGCCACGTCCGCTCCGCGCATGGCCCTGCTCACCACGGCCCAGTACCGGGACGTGCGCGATGCGCTCGTGGTCCGCACACCGGGCGCGTTCGTCGCGGCCCTGTTCCTCCACGCGCTGCTCTTCTTCCTCGCATTCGCCGCGATGCACGTGTTCGCCTACGCCCGCGGCGCGCGCGGCGACCGTTACCTGCTGCCGGTGGCGCTGCTCCTTTCGGGGCTCGGATTCGTGATGCTGGTGAGCCTGCGCGACCCGGTCCGGGACGCGCTGCAGTTCACGGGCTTCGCGCAAGGCGCGCTGCTCGGGGGCGCGGCGTTCGTGCTCGCGAGCCTGCCCCGGTGGGAGCGCACCGAGCTCAGGCGGCTCGCGTTCGTCCCACTCGTCGCGGCCCTCGCCCTGTCGCTCGCGCTGATCGCCTTTGGGGGAGGACCGCAGGGGAGCGGCGCCAGGGTGAACCTCCTCGGCGGCCAGCCGGTCGAGCTGATCCGGCTGCTGCTCGTGCTGTTCCTCGCCGGCTACTTCGCGCGGCGCTGGGTGCTGTTCCGCGAGCTCGACGAGCGGCCGCTCGGGACCTC
Organism: Candidatus Eiseniibacteriota bacterium; assembly: GCA_046716125.1. Classification (GTDB taxonomy): domain Bacteria; phylum Eisenbacteria; class RBG-16-71-46; order RBG-16-71-46; family RBG-16-71-46; genus WS-11. The sequence goes on along the minus strand of JBKJXJ010000270.1, from coordinate 1,666 downwards.
CTGGCTCCTCAGGCGCCTCCGCCTGCCCCGGCTGCATCACGTCCTGCCGGTCACGATCGGCGTCGCCGCGAGCGTCCTGTTCTCGATCGGGCAACGCGACCTGGGACCCGCACTGCTGCTCGTCACGCTGTTCCTGGCGCTCTACGCCGTGAGCCGGGGCGGCGCCGTGCTCGCGGTCGCGGGGCTCGCGGCAGTGGGGGCGGCATTCCTCCTCAGCTCGCTCACCGGGTTTCCCGGGACGGTCGCGCTCAGGACCGGCATGTGGCTCTCGCCGTGGGAGAACGGACTCGAGCGCGGCATCCACCTCGCGCAGTCGCTGTGGGCGTTCTCGGCCGGTGGCCTGGCCGGCATGGGGCTGGGACTGGGCTCTCCCGAGTACGTGCCGGCAGTCCACACCGACCTCATCCTGAGCGCCATCGGCGAGGAGCTGGGATTCCTCGGCGTGTTGGCGTGCCTGGCGCTCTACGGATTGATCGCGCTGCGCGGGTTCCGCATCGCCCGCGACGCGGCCGACGACTACGCGATGTTCCTGGCGCTCGGCCTCACGCTGAACATCGTCCTCGAGGCGCTCCTCATCGCCGGCGGCACGACCGGGCTGGTGCCGCTCACCGGCGTCGTGATGCCGTTCGTGAGCTACGGGCGCTCCGCCCTCATCCTCCATCTGCTGGGGCTGGGGGTGCTGTGGTCGCTGTCGGCCGGCCGCGTCGGAGCCACGGTTCGCGCGGGTGCCCCGCGCCCCGTCGTGATCGGTTCCGCGTTCCGCGTCGCCTTCGACCGCCCGCGCCGCGTGCTGCTGGCGATCATCGCGGTGCTGCTCGCAGGCGTGACGCTCAAGGCCGCCGACGTCCAGATCGTGCGCGCCGACCGGACGTTCGCCCGCGAGAGCCTCGAGCTTCAGGGCGACCGCGAGCTGCGCTACCAGGCCAACCCGCGGCTTCGCATGGTCGCCGCCACCATCGCGCGCGGCGACATCCTGGACCGGAATGGCGTCGTGCTCGCGACCAGCGACTGGGCGCACCTCGAGCGACAGCGCGCGCGGCTCGAGGCCCTCGGCGTGGACCTGGCGGCCGCCTGCGATCGCAACGACGAGCGCCACTATCCATTCGGCGGGCTGACCTACCACCTGCTGGGCGATCTCGTGAGCCAGCGCGACTGGGGAGCGCCCAACAGCGCGTTCGTCGAGCGGCGCTACGAAGACGCCCTGTGCGGCTACGACGACCGGGCGCGCGTCGTGACCATCCGCGATCCGCGCACCGGCGAGAGCCGGCGCGTCGTGCGCCGCGACCGGAGCGAGCTCGTTCCGCTGTGGCGGCATCGCTATGAGCCCAACCACCGGTCGGTCAAGGCGCTGCTCGCTCGCAAGCGCGACCTCACGCTCACCGTGGACGTGCGCCTCCAGGCCGCGGCCGCGCGGCTGCTCCAGCAGCTTGTGGCCGCGGCCGGAGCACCCGCGCAAGGCGAGGGCGCCCCGCGCGGCGCGGTGGTGGCGCTCGATCCCGCGAACGGCGCCCTGCTCGCATCCGTGAGCGCGCCCTGGCCGCGCGACGCGTTCCGCGGGAATACGCGGCCCGGCGCCGCGGACGTGGCGGGCGTGGGGACCCAGGAGCGACTGGACCGCGCGCGGTTCGGCGTCTATCCGCCCGGCTCGACCTTCAAGATCGTCACC
>JBKJXJ010000269.1:0-3142 GCA_046716125.1 Candidatus Eiseniibacteriota bacterium | reverse complement strand
CCACTTGGTGGAGGCCATGCCGTACCAGCCGGGCACGATCGCCCGCACCGGCGCCCCGTGCAGATCGGGCAGCGCCTCGCCGTTCATCGAGTGCGCGAGCAGCGTGTCCTCCACCGCCTTTTCGATCGGGATGCTGCGCAGGAACTTCGGCACATCGGGCAGCGGCGCCTGATCGGCGGCCTCGAGCCACACGTGCTTCGCCTCGGGGGCGATGCCGGCGCGCTGGAGGACGGTCGCCAGGCGGACACCGCCCCACGACGCGTTGCCGATCGCACCGCGCCCCCACTGGGTGCCGGAGGTGCTCGGAAGGTTGAAGAGCCCGCGCCCGTTGCCCGCGCACTCGAGCGTATGGACGGCCTCGGTCTGCGGGAACGCGTCCAGGTCCCGGATCGAGAGCGAGAGCGGTGTGCGCACGAGTCCTGTCACCTCGAGCCGCCAGCCGGCGGCCTCGATGCGCGGTGTGGAGAGGTGGCTGCGCACGAAGAACCGGTCGTTCGGGGTGATCCAGTCCCGCCCGAGCGCGTCGAGGGTGGTTTCCCAGCACTCGGGCCGGTCGTTGCGGACGATCAGGCCCTCCGGCAGGTCGGACGCGAGCGCCAGGCGCGCCCACGGCGGGAGCGAGGCGAGCGCCGCGGCCCCGAATCCGGCGCGGGTCGTCGCGGCGAGGAACGCGCGGCGGTCAATGCCCACGGGGCGGCTCACGCAGCGGGCTTCACGGGCGCGAGGTTCATCCGTTCGAGCAGTGAGAGGAAGCGGGGATCGCCGCGCAGCGGGTCGAGTCGGGGATGCACGCCAAGGCTCGTCATCATCCGGTCGCGGTCCTCCAACGCGCGCTCAAGCCAGGCGAACGCCTGGTCGCTGTCACCGAACGCCACGTAGATGTTGGCGACAGAATACGGCGAAACATGTCCCGCCCGCCACCACTCGAGGATGCCCGGCATCATCGCCTCCGCCCTGGCCCGCTGCCCGGCCGCTGCCCACGCGTATGCCAGCATGGGGGAGACCTCCAGGCTCATCCCGGCGTCGCGGTGGGCCTCCTCGAAGGTGCGGATCGCCTCGCCGTGGCGACCCATCTGCTGCAGCGTCCGGCCGACGTTGAACCGCGCCCAGCGGTAGCCGGGGTCCAACTCGAGCGTGCGCCGGTAACAGGCGATCGCCTCGCCGTAGCGCCGCGCGTAATAGAAGGCGTCGCCATGCGACGTGCCCACCACCGGCGAGAGCGGGTCCAGCTCGCTCGCCCGCTCGATCTCGACGAATGCCTCGCCCAGGCGTCCGACACCGGTGAGGTAGTCCGCGTACCACTGCCGGGCGGTGACGTAGCCCGGGTTGAGGGTGATCGCTCGCCGATAAGCGGCGTCCGCCCGCGTCCAGTCCCAGTCGTGATACTGGAGAACGAACCCCAGCGAGGTGTGGCCCTCGGCGAGATCGGGGTCCAGTTCCAGGGCCCGGGCGGCGGCGGCGCGCGCGAGCGGGAACGTCTCGCGCGAAGGCTTCCAGCGGAAGGCGCCGAGCACGTTGTGACAGTCGGCGAGCCCCGACCAGGCCGGCGCGTAGAGCGGATCCGCATCGATGGATTCCTGGAAGTAGGCGCTGCCCTTCGCCAGGCCCCCCGGGGTCCGCTTGCTCCAGAAGAACCGGCCGCGCAGGTACGCCTCGTAGGCGGCCGGATGAACCCGCCGGGCGCCCGACAGGCGCTGGCGTTCGTTCGGAGTGAGGTGGGCGCGCAGCTCCTCGACGATCGCGCGCGAGACTTCGCTGTGCAGGTCCAGGACGTCGCCCAGCGGGCGGTCGTACGTGTTCGACCACAGATTCCGGTCGCTCGCCGCCTCGACGAGCTGAGCGCTGATCCTGACGCGCTCCCCGACCCGCGCCACCGAGCCCTCGACCACGGCGTCCACCTTCAGCTCGTGCGCGATCGCGGGGAGCGGCTTGCGCACGCCCTTGTACACGCTGACCGAGGTGTGCGAGATCACGCGCAGCGAGCCGATCTGGGAGAGGCGGGTGATCAGCGCCTCGGTCATGCCGTCGGCGAAGTACTCCTGCTCCGGGTCGCCGGACAGGTTGCGAAGCGGCAACACCGCGAGCGACGCGATCGCCGCGGCCCCGGGCGTGCCCGGCCCCATGCGCCTGGGCGTCGCGTCCGCTGGCCCGGGCCCGGCCCTGAGGTTCGCCGCAACCTCCGCGGCGGTGCGGTAGCGCGCGACGGGCTGCTTCTCGAGCGCGGTGAGGATGATCCGCTCGAGGAACGTCGGCAGGTCAGGCCTCAAGCCGGCCGGCGGCTCGGGCTCGGTGTGCAGGATCTCGTTCGCCATCGCGGTGGCGATGGACTGGCGCCAGGGCAGCCGGCCGGTCGCCATCTCGTAGAGCATGACGCCGAGCGAGAACAGGTCGCTCGCGGCGTCCACCTCGCCGCCCAGGAGCTGCTCGGGCGCCATGTAGGCGAGGGTTCCCGCGATCGCGTCGCCGGCCGTGATGCGCGTGGTTGCGCGGGTGTCCACGTCCGCTTCGACCAGCTTGGCGAGGCCGAAGTCCAGCACCTTCACCCGGCCCTTCCCGGTGATGACGATGTTGGAGGGTTTGAGGTCGCGGTGCAGCACGCCGCTCTCGTGCGCGGCCTCGAGCGCCTCGGCGATCTGGATGCCGAGGTCGGTCACCTCGAGGGGCGGCAGGGCGCCGTCCTTCAGCCGCGACGCGAGCGTGTCGCCGAGCACCAGTTCCATGACGATGAAATCCGCGCCGTCTTCGCGGTCGAACTCGTGGACGGTGGCGATCCCCGGATGATTGAGGCGCGAGAGCGCCAGCGCCTCGCGGCGGAACCGGCGCCTCTGCACGTCGCCGGCGAGTGCGCCGGACGGCAGGACCTTGACGGCGACATCGCGCTCGAGGCGTTCGTCGCGCGCCCGATAGACCACGCCCATCCCGCCCGCCCCGATCTGTTCGAGGATGCGGTAGTGGGAGAGGGTGGTGCCGATCATCAGGTCCTCGCTGGGCGCCGCGCTCCGTTCAGGCGCCGGCGGGCGCCTGCTGCCGTGGCGCGCGACCGGTGAGGAGGAGGCCGAGGATCCCGTAGGCTAGGAGGACCGCCCCTCCGAACCAACCGCCGAAGCTGAACGCGCCCGGCATGGTGACGCCGATCCAGGTC
>JBKJXJ010000268.1:0-2912 GCA_046716125.1 Candidatus Eiseniibacteriota bacterium | reverse complement strand
GCGCTCTCGATGTGGATCCGCCCGGTCATGACGCCGTGACCGATGCCGCAGATCTCGGCGCACTGGATGTCGTACGAGCCGGTCTGGGTCGGCTTGAACCACCCGGTGATCGTCCGGCCGGGGATGGCGTCCTGCTTCAGCCGGAACACCGGGACCGAGAAGCTGTGCAGGACGTCCTTCGACTCGAGCAGGAAGTGATAGGTCTTCCCGACCTCGACGTGCAGGTCATCGGAGGTCACGATGTCGTCCGGCGTGTCGAGCTTCCCGTCGCCGCCCGGGTGGACGAACGTCCACACCCACTGCTGGCCGACGACGCGCACCTGTTGGTCCGCCGGTGGCAGCTTCTGCTTGATCTCGACCCACACCTTGACCGCGGCGACGATGATGACCACGTCGAACAGGATGATGAAGACGTGGGGGATGTTGATCCACCGCTTGACGTGCTTCTCCTTGCCCGTCAGGTACTGCGCCGGGACGCCCTCGCGGGCGCGGAAGCGGAAGATGAGCCAGAAGAAGATCCCCTGGGCGGCGAAGAACCAGAACCCCACCAGAACGGTCACGAGCAGGATCAGGCCGTCGATGTCGCCGGCGTAGCTCGATGCGTTCTTGACGAAGTGTTCGATCATCTCAGCGCCCCACGTCCGCGTTCAGGATGAAGATCGCGACCGCGCCCACGAACAGCACGGCGCTGACCACGGTGAAGATGAACGTCTTGCGGGCGGTGACATTGCCCCACTGGTCGTCGCGTTGATCGTCACCGCCGGCCATGTCGGATGCCTCCCGTCGTCACTTGCGCAACGTGTGGATGTAGGCGATGACGTCCAGCATGGCCTTGTGATCCGTGAGCGTCGACGACATCGCCGCCATCTGCTGGCCCGTCACGTCGCGCGAATCCGCGCCCCGCATCCCGGACTGGAACTTCTCGAGCTGCCGCACCATGTACCAGTCGGCCTGGTTCACCAGCGTGGGCGCTCCCATCGCCTCGAGCCCCATCGCATCCCCCCCGTGGCAGACGACGCAGACGGTGGTGTACGTGGTCGCTCCGGCCACCGGATCCCCGCCGGGGAGCGTCACCGGAGCGGGCCGCGCCGGGAGGCTCGCGACATACTGCGACACCGAGTTGACGTCCCCCTCGAGGTTGAGCGAGCGGGCCATCGGCCGCATGCGGTGCCCTTCCAGGTCCGACGGGTGCGCGCCGCGCACGCCGGACCGGAACTTGGTGAGCTGGGCCTCGAGGTACCAGAGCGGAAGGCCGGCGATCGAGGGGGCGCCGAGCGACGCGATCCCGCCGCCGGTATCCCCGTGGCAGGGCGCACAGGTGTCATAGAGCTCCGCGCCCCGCGCCAGCCCCGCGCGCGCCCGTCCGCCGCAGCCCCAGATCGTCAGCGCCATGAGGGGCGCTACGAGCAGGGCGATCGCAACCGCACGCAACAAAAAAGGCCTCCGGATGCGAAGCCACCGACGCCGGCGCCCGTTCAGCCGGGAGCCGCACACCGTGGCGGGGTCTGAGAAGGTGCAGCGACGAGCAGGCTACCCACACCCACAAGGCGCACGGTATATACACGAATCAGCGACATCGAGGCAAGCGACCGCGCGCGTGTGGCCTCGTCGCCGACGTCAGCCGGTGTGGCCGATCGTCCGCACCGCCACGTCGACCGCCATCACGACGAACAGCAGGAACAGGTAGAGGATGGAGTACCGGAACAGCCGGATCGCGAACGGCGTCGAGGGCGAGCGCCAGAGTCGCCACGCGTAGAAGAGGAAGAGTCCCCCGAGGAGGGCCGCGGGCACCCAGTAGATGGGCCCCGATCCCGCCACCGGCGCCACCACGAGCGTGACCGGAACCAGCACGAGCGAGTAGAGCAGGATCTGTCGCCGCGTCTCGGCCTCGCCGTGCGTCACCGGCAGCATCGGCAGGTTCGCGCGCAGGTAATCGTCCCGCCGATAGAGCGAGAGCGCCCAGAAGTGCGGCGGCGTCCACAGGAACACGATGCCGGCGAGCAGGATCGCGGGCAGGTCCACGCGTCCGCTGATCGCCGCCCAGGCGATGAGCGGTGCGGAGGCCCCGGCCCCGCCCCCGATGACGATGTTCTGCGGGGTCCGGCGCTTGAGCCAGAGCGAGTAGACCACCGCGTAGTAGACGATGGACGCCATCGCGATGCCGGCCGCGAGGGCGTTGGCGCAGGCGACGAGCGTAACCCAGGCGAGGGCGGCAAGCGTGAAGCCCACCACCAGGGCGTGGTGCGGCGGGAGCACGCCGGAGGGGAGCGGTCGCATGGCGGTGCGATGCATGAGCGCGTCGATGTCCCGGTCCACGTAGTGATTGAAGCTCGCGGCCGACCCCGAGGCGAGCACCGTCCCGAGCAGCGTGCCCCAGAACCGCAACGGCTCGGGGAAGCCGCCCTCGGCCAGCAGCAGCGCCGGAACCGCCGTCACCATCACCAGCATCGAGATACGCGGCTTGGTCAGCTCGAGGTACGCGAGCGCGCGCCGCCGCGCACCGATGGACTCCAGCGCCACGCTCATGACGAGGCCGCCTCGCCGGCGCGCCACGCGCCGAGCGTCGAGGGCGCCGCGGCGACACGCGGCAGCGCCGCGATCCGGAGCGTGGCGTCCAGGAGCACGCCGAACAGCGCGGTCGCGGTCGCCAGATGCGCGGCGGAGATCCAGACCGGAGTCCCGAGGTACACGTTGGACACGCCGAGCACGACCTGTCCCACGACCAGCCCGAGCGCGAGCGAGCCGGCCCGGCGCACCCGCACATCGGGGCTCACCCGGGAGAGCGCCGCCACCCCCAGAACGACGGCGGTGAGCAGGTAGGCGCCGTAGCGGTGCGCCATCTGCAGGCCGACCAGCCCCTGGAGCGGCGGGAACCACTCACCGAAGCACGTCGGCCAGTCGGGGCAGGCGAG
>JBKJXJ010000267.1:0-5320 GCA_046716125.1 Candidatus Eiseniibacteriota bacterium | reverse complement strand
CCCAGGAGTTGCCTGCTCGACCCCGTCCGGCGGGACGGGATCCCGGTCTCAGGACCGCGGAGTCGACACGGTGCCCACCGCCACCGGGCGGCGCAGATGCCAGACCCGGACGCCTTCGAAGTCATACCGCTCGGCCGGTGGATCGCGGGCATCGAGATGGCGCCCGAACGCGCCGGTCGGATCGAGATCCTCGCCACGGCTCAGGACCACCCACGCCCCCGGCGCGTCGGCGATGAGCCGGTCGAGTCGCTGCGCGCGGATGACCGGATCCGCCGCCCAGCCCAGCCAGTAGGTGGCGACCGGGACCGGCCCGCGATAATAGTAGAAAAGCAGGTCCTCGGTGTTGGCCGCCACGATGCGCTCGCCCGCGACAGCGCGCGCCGTGAGCAGCGCCCCCGCCGCCCGCATGTCCTCCTTGCCGTAGCGCGGATCGAAGTAGTGATGCTGGAGCGAGAACGCCCACAGCATCGCGATCGCGACCGCGAAACCCACGCGCCGGCGCAAGGAGAGGTCGGCCAGTCCGGCCGCGAGCAGCGCGAGGTACGCCGGCACGCCGACCGACAGGTAGCGCGGGTGGAATACCTTGAAGTTCTGGAGCGCGAAGTAGCTGACCAGCACCATCGGGACCAGGATCCAGAGCACGGCCTCGCCCAGCCGCCCGCGGCGATGGAGCGCGCGCGCACCCAGCACCGTGAGCGTTCCGAACACCAGCGCCGCCACCCCGAGGGGGATCAGATGCGGACGCAGCGTGGCGAACCCGGGATGCTCGCGCAGCTCGCGCACCGGCGGTCCCAGGGTGTAGCCCAAAGCGAAGCTCGCGGCCGCGAACGGGAGTGCGGCGGCATGGAACGTGGTCCTGCCGCGGAGCGGCGTCTCGGTGGCGCCGACCTCGCGGATCGGCTTCAGGCGCTGCCAATCCCACACGCCGCGGATCCCGGGGATCCAGGGCGAGGCCAGCAGCAGCAGGACCGCCGCGACGCCGCAGGCGCGAGTCAGGCGAAGCGCGCGGCTCCCGGGCGTCGCGAGCCACCAGCGCAGGTGAGCCGCGGCCAGCAGCGCGAATGAGAGGTTCGAGAGCAGCCCCGCCCAGGCCGCGATGAGGTAGGCCGTTACGCCGCTCGCGTTCACGTGGCGGCGCAGCCCGAGGAGGATCGCGGTCGCGAGACAGGCGCAGAGCATGAGGAGGGTGTAGTTGCGCGCCTCCTGCGCATACCAGATGAGGAACGGAGAACCGGCGGCGAGCCAGGCGGCAGGCACCGCGGTCTCCTCGCCGAGCCAGCGGGCGGCGAGCCGGGAGATGGCGGCCACCAGCGCGACCCCGAGGAGCGCCGAAGGCAGGCGCAGTGCCCATTCCGAGTCGCCCGCGAGCTGGGTCCACAGGTGAAGCCCGAGGCTGTAGATCGGACCATGCACATCCTCCAGGACTCGGGACAGGTTCCAGGCCTCCCCGACCCCGGCGCTCCGCCACGAGAAGAACTCGTCGACCCACAGGCTCTGGGACCCGAGTCGGAACAGCCGCAGGAACGCGGCCGCGATCAAGGCAGCGGCAAGGCTCCAGCGTGGGGCCGACGCGGCAAGGAGAGGTGGTAGCGGTGAGGTGGTGACCGGCCGGGCGCGAGACGGTGCTGTTCCGCTCGTGGGGACTCCCGTCAGTAGGCGCCCTCCCGGGAGAGCACGGCGGGGATTGTGCGCAGGAGGATCTGGAAGTCGAGCCGGAACGAACGACGGTTGATGTACTCGAGATCGAGCCGCATCCACTCTTCGAAGCCGATGCGGCTGCGACCGCTGATCTGCCACAGGCACGTGAGCCCGGGCCGAACATCGAGGCGTCGCATCTGCCACGGCTGGTAGTGGGACACCTCGTCGGGGAGCGGCGGGCGCGGGCCCACGAGGCTCATGTCGCCGCGCAGCACGTTCCACAGCTGGGGCAGCTCGTCGAGGCTGGTGGTGCGCAGGAACCGTCCCACGACCGTGACGCGCGGGTCGCGGCTGATCTTGAACACCGGGCCGTCGCACTCGTTCAGGTGGCTGAGATGATGGCGGTGACGGTCGGCGCCGCTCACCATCGAGCGCAGCTTGTAGAACGTGAACGGCTTGCCGCCCCGGCCCACGCGGGTGGAGCGGTAGAACACCGAGCCGCGCGTCTCGATCATGATCGCCAGCGCCGCGAGCAGCACCAGAGGGGCGGAGACGATGATCGCGAGCGTGGCGCCCGTCACGTCGAGCAGACGCTTGCCGAAGCGCTGGTAGAGATCGCCACCAGGAGCCGGTGCCGTCACCACCGGAGCGGAGGCATAGCCCCCGGCGACGAGGGTCGTTCGCGCCGGTCCCGCCATGGCGCGCCACGGTGGCGCGGCGGGGGCCAGCGACTCGATCAGCAGCGGCGCGTGGTCGTGGCTGTGGCCGTGGCCGTTCGTACGCAGTGGGGCCGCTGGGAGGACGCCGGGCGTGAAGCCGATTCCAGAGACGCCCGCGTGGGCGTGCTCATCGACAACCGGCCGTCCGTTGGCATCGGTGACGGGTGCACTGGAAATCAGAGTGATGTCGGGCTCCATGGTTGCCGCTCTCGGTTGTGTCGCCCGCAACAAAAAACCGAAGGGATAGCGATCCCCTCGGCTTAAGGCTCTCGCCTCATCCTGTGGAACGGGGTCCTGGACGTTTCGAGCACGAGCGACGGGGGGGAAACCAAGCTGTCTGATCCTCGAGATGCAGAACCTAGCTGCTGCTAGTCGCCCGGAGCGCTGAGAGCGTCCCGGTCTCTGGCTCGTTCATGACTCCACGAACCCCGTATCAATGTGGCGTCGCAGGATCCTCCGGGATGGGCGGAAGGGCGGGTGCCCAGCTTTACTCTGAGAACAAGGTTAGCAATACCATGACGGGGAATCAATCCCGGAATCCCGCGCCTCGCCGACCTCCCTCGCACTTCTGGTTTTGCGTGGCTAACCGGGGCGCTCCGGGACCGAGCCCCGGTGTCTTGCCCCGTCCCGCAGCGCGGGATAGGTTCCCCGCGCCGGACCGCGCACGCTTACCCTTTCTACCACAGCAGGGTGGCCGGTCGGCCTGCGACAACCCGTGATGCCCTTTGCGGACCTGCCCCGGAGCCCGTCCACGCCATGCATCCCACCGACGCGTCGCGGGCACCCCGGCAGCCGACTCCCGAGCGCTCCCGCAGCTGGGCGCTGGGCGCGATCCTTCTCGTCGCCATTGCGAGTCGGCTGGTGGTCCTCCCCGCCTCGCACGAGGGCAACATGAGCCCCGACGCGGCGCACTTCCTCAACGTGGCGCGCTGCGTCGCCCGCGGCGAGGGCTTCTCGAATCCCGCCGCCTGGCCGGCATGGCTCCGCCCGGAGAAGCTGCCGGCGCCCGAGACTTTCAAGGATCCTGGATTCCCGTTCGCCATCGCCGCACTCGCGCCGCTGCTGGGCGATCCGTTCCGAGCCGGCCAGGCGCTTTCGCTCCTCGCCGGCCTCATGCTTCCGCTGGCGGTCTACATCCTGGGCTTCAGGCTCGCCCGCGACCGGCTCGTGGCGACCGTGGCCGCGCTGATCGCGGCGGCGAGTCCGATCCTGATCGCCCAGTCGGTGCGGGTGATGGCGGAGTCGCTGTTCACGCTCCTGCTCACCCTGGCGTTCGTGGCGGCGGCGCCCTCGGCGAGCGAAGCGGGTGACCGTGCCGGGACGTCGCGCCGGGATGCTCCGGCATGGGCGGCCGGGGCGCTGCTCGGGCTCGCGTTCCTCGTTCGCACCCAGGCGCTGCTCGCGTTCCCTGCGCTGGCGCTACTCCTGATGGCGGGCGGCCCCTCCCGCGCCGGCATCGCCCGCGCGGGCCGAGCGCTGCTCGCCTTGGTCGTTGTCGCCTCACCCCTCCTGATTCGGAACGTGATGCGGTTCGGCGCGCCGCTCTACAGTGACGCGGCGACGTTCGCGGTCTGGCCGTTCGTGGACCCGCTCGAGTTCTCGCACGCATCGTCGCGCCCTCCCGAGCCGCTCCCCTTCACCCTCGCGCACGCGCCGCAGGTGCTCTCACACACCGCCATGGCGCTGGTCCGTTTCGTCCGCAGTGCGCTCCCGGGCGACATCCTTGGGAGTCTGGTGTGGGCGCCGGCGCTGGCGGTGGGGATGGTGCTCGCGATCACGCGCCTGCGCACGTGGGGGTTCGCCCTGCTCTATCTCGGGCCCGTGGTGCTGATGATGTCCGCGGTGAGCTGGAACACCCGCTACTTCGCGAGCACGGCGCCGTTCTGGTGCCTGCTCACGGCGCTCGGGGCGGTCTGGCTCGTGAGTCGGCTGCAGGTATCCGCAAGGGCCCGCGCCGCGGGAATTCTCGCGATCGCCGGGTGGCTCCTGCTCGCGGGGCTTCAGACCCGGCGCGCGGCGCGCGAGGTCGCCGGCGCCATCCACCCGGAGATCGCGGCGGCGATCGCGGAGGCGCCGTGGATCGCCTCGCGCCTTTCGCCCGGGGAGTCCCTCATGGCGGTCACCACGTCCTACTGGTCGTGGTTCTCGGACCGCCCGTCGGTCCACCTGGTGATCGCGGACGAGCGGGAGTTCGTGGAGGTGGTGCGACGCTACCGGGTGCGGTGGGCCGCGCTGCCCACATCGAGGCTGGCCGAGTTCGCGGCGCGCTTTCCCAACGGCCGTCTGCCGGCGGCACTGATCCCGGACCACGCCGATCCCGACCGCGACATCACGGTGTTCGCCGTGCGTGAGGCGACGACGCCACCACCCGTCCACTGAATCATCGCAGCGCATCGGGCTTCCTTGTCGCCCCAACATCGGTCCGGTAGCATCGCGTTCGATGCTCTTCCCCCTTCCGGGCGACGCTCGGGCCAGCTGGCGGAGGCGGTGACCGCGCCCCGCCGACTCCGGCTGACGCTGGCGCTGGCGTTCGCCGGCGCGCTGGGCGTGTATTCCTGGGGAACGGCCCCCACGGTGCTCAACGGGGACAGCGCCGAGATCCAGGCGCTCGGAATGCTCGGGGGCGTGGCGCACCCGACAGGCTATCCGACCACGATCCTCGGCGGACGCGTGTTCGGCTGGGTCATCCCTGGAGACCCGGCGCACCGCATCTCGATCATGAGCGCCGTGTTCGGAGCGATCGGCGCCGCGCTCCTGCTCTGCCTGCTGGTCGAGTTAGGCCTCTCGCTGCCCGGCGCGTTCGCGGGGGCCATGCTCTACGGGTCGACCTACACGCTCTGGAGCTCCGCGCTGCGCGCCGAGGTCTACACGCTCTCCATCTGCCTCGCGCTGCTGGCCTTCTGGCGCACCGTCGTCGCCCTGCGTTCCGATCGCATCGGACCTTCGCTCATCGCCGGAGCCCT
>JBKJXJ010000266.1:0-2893 GCA_046716125.1 Candidatus Eiseniibacteriota bacterium | reverse complement strand
TGATCGGGACTACCGTCGATCGATTCCGCGTGATCAGCCGGATCGGCCAGGGCGGCATGGGTACGGTCTGGAAGGCCGAGTCGCATCATCAGCAGGCGTCCCGCCGTCCCGGCCCCATGCCCGAGTTGACCAGCACGATCACCCTCACCTGGGATCATCAGAACAACTGCGTCACCTTCGCGCCTCGGAACACGACTATCTCCGTCGGCGCCCGGGTCGCCGCCTCGTCAGCCGGCGGACACCGTCGCCGTGCGGTTCGGCGACGGGCGCGGTCCCTTGAGGTCGGACCGGAGCAGCTCGATCCTCACCGTCTTCTTCTTCGCCTCCAGCCACTCGTCGTACCGCTGCTTCGTCAGCTCGGCTTCGAGCTGCGCCGAAGCGGCCTTGAACGCGTTGGTATCGGCCGCGATCCTCTCCTCGGGCCGGATCCAGAGCACGCCGTGGGCCACCTGGAGCGTGTCCGAAACCGTTCCCGGCGACATCGTGAACGCCTGTTTGACGACGCGCGGCTCGTTGCCGATCAGGGGCACGAAGCCGGTCACCTGTCCGAGCGGGCCGCTGTCCTTGAGGCCGCCATAGGGCGCGGCGAGGGAGTCCAGGGACGCGCCCGCCGCGAGGCTCGAGCGGATCGCCGCCACCTTGCGCTCCAGCGCCGCGCGCCGCCGGGCGTTCTTCATGGCCTCGACCGCCTGGGTCTTCGACTCCTCGAACGCCGCCGGCTGCTGCGGGATCTTCTCCCGCACCCGGACCACGAGATAGCGCGCGCCCGAGCGATAGATGTCCGGCGCCCAGGTCCCGGGCTTGAGCGCGGGCAGGTCCGGCGCCAGTCCCTGCGCCGCGCCGAATCCAGGCAGGGGGTCGTTCGCCGCGATCGGTGACAGTGCCATCACGCCGCCATGGCGCGCGGCCAGCGACCTCGCGTCGCCGCCGAGCGCCAGCCGGCGGCGCAGCGCGCTGGCCGAGCGGCGTGCGACCGAGTCGCCGCGCGCCTGCGCGATCTGGGTGCGGATCTCGGCCCGCACGTCGTCGAGGGGCCTCAGCCCCGCGGCCTTCCGGTCCTCGAGCTTGAGGATGTGGTAGCCGAACTGCGTCTTCACCACCCCGCTGATCTCGCCCGGCTTGAGCGCGAAGGCGGCGGTCTCGAACTCCCGCACCATGGCCCCGCGCCCGAACCAGCCAAGGTCGCCACCGCCCGAAGGCGCGCCCGGTTCCTCGGAGAAGCGCTTCGCCAGCTCGGCGAAATCCCCGCCGTCCTTGCGGATCGCGGCCAGGAGGGAGTCGGCACGCGTCTTCGCCTTCTGCTCGACCTCCTTCCCGGAGTCACGGGTCATGAACAGGATGTGGCGCACCTTGACCTGTTCCTCCTGGCGGTAGGTGTCGCGGTTGGCGTCGTAGCGCCGCCGGATCTCGGCGTCGGAGATGCGCACCGAGTCGGGGGGCGGGATCGCGATCCCGACGCAGTCGAGCGCGTACCGGACCGGAGTCTTGAAGTCCTCGCGATGCTGCTCGAACCAGGCCCTGCCGTCCGCCTCCTCCCTGGCGCGGCGGTCCGCGGCGAACTCCTGGTCCGACCGCGCGCGGACGGCCTCGTACGGGGGCACGTGCGACGTGTCCACGGCGTCCACCCGCCACACCGACCAGTACCGCCCGAACTCGCGTGGCCCCTGAAGCGCGCCCTTCGATTCCGCTGCCGACGCCAGGAGTGAATCCACGAACGCGGGGCTGAACAGCGAGTCGGGCGCGGAAGTCTTGAGGAAGGAGAGCGTCTCGGCCACGGCGCCATTCGCCTTCGCCAGCGCGCGCGCGTCACGCGCGGTGCGCAGCGCCGGCGTGAGGCGCCCCAGAATCTCGCCGACCTGCCGCTGGCGCTGTTCCCCGGCCCAGCGTGCGGCGACCACCGCGCGCAGCGAATCGGTCAGGGGCGGGAACCATGCCTCCGAGCTGTCGGACACGCCGAACAGCGAGCGGCCGTGCAGCGCGTACCAGCGCTCGACCTCCTGGGGCGTCGGCGCCTTCACCGCAAGCGTCGCGGGGTTCAGGTTAACGCGCGTGAGCGCCGCGCGCGGGCCTCGCCAGCGATCGCGGTTGGCTTCGTAGAACGCAAGGCGGTCGGCTTCGGACGTGGCGCGCCGCTTGTCCGCGTCGGCCCGGCGCTTCACATCGCCGAGCACCTCCCGCATCGGCGGCACGTGCTTCGGCTGACGTTCTGCCACCACGCCGACGATCACGGCATCACGCCCGCTGTAGGGACCCACGACCCGGATGGTCGGATCCTCGTCGAGCTTCCCGAGCGTATCGACGAGACCCGCCACCCGGCCGAGTCCCGGGATGGAAGGCGAGGTGATGTCGAACAGCCCCGAATCGGTGAGGAGCGCGGCACTGTCCGGCAGCGTGCCCTTGCGCAGCGAGTCGGCGATCGCCCGGGCCCGGGCGAGTGCGATCGCTTCCGAAGCCGGACGGGTCGAGTCACCTTCGGCCGGGAGCGGCAGCCGGACGTAGCGCAGGCGCGCCCGGGTCTTGCGCATGAACTGATCCGGGTGGGCCTTGTAATAATCCGCCCACTCCGCTTCCGTCGCCTCGGCCTCGAGCGGCATGTCGCGCGTCAGCAACGGCAGGATCTTGAATCGAACCTTGTCGTTTCGGCGCGCCCACTCGGCGCCGAGCTGCGTCCCGGTGGGGGTGAAGCGCTTGCGCAGCGATGCGTCCAGCTTGCCGATCGCCGCCATCTCGCGGATGCGGGGCAAGACCTGAGGGTAGTTCGTTCCGGGGTCCGTCTTGTACCGGGTCAGCTTGGCGGGGTCAAACCTGCCGTCGGTGAGGAAGAACGGATCCTGTCTCAGGATGGCGTCGATCTCGTCATCGGAGACCTGGACCTTCTGCCGCTGCGCTTCGA
>JBKJXJ010000265.1:0-44185 GCA_046716125.1 Candidatus Eiseniibacteriota bacterium | reverse complement strand
AGCGAGGTCGGCCGCAGCTCGGGGGCCCGCGGACGCGCGTACTGGAGCAGCCCCGTCACGATCCGATCGAGACGGCCCACCTCGTCCAGGATGACGCGCACGAAGCGCGCGCGCTCGTCGCGCGGCTCGAACCGGCCCAGCAGCACCTGGGCACTGGTGCCGATCCCGGCGAGCGGATTGCGGATCTCGTGCGCGGCGCCGGCGGAGAGCTGACCCAAGGTCGCGAGCCGTTCGTGGCGGCGAAGCTCCTGCTCCATGCGCCGCAGCCGCGTCTGGTCGCGCAGCGTGATGACCACCCACGGTGGGCGCCCGAATCTCACGCTGCGCAGCAGCGCCGGCACCTCGCCCCCGGAGCGGGCGAGCAGCACGACTTCGCGCTCGGTGGAGGCGCGCCTGAACGCGTCCCGCACCGGCTCGTCGTGGGCGATGACCGTGCGCAGGAGATCCACGGCGCGCGAGCGGCGGACCCGCCCGGCCGTGAGACCCAGGAGGCGCGCGGCGGCGGGGTTCAGCTCATGGACCCGACCCGCGGGATCCACGATGAGCACGCCCGCGTCGCTGTCCGCCATGAGTGCCCGGGCCAGCCGGTCAGCCGGCGGACGCCGTCCCGAAGCACCGCGGACCGTCTTCACACCCATGTGCGTTCCATCGCGCGCGCATCATAGACGATGCCGCGCGTGCTCTGGAAACGAGGACGTAGGCGCGCAGTGTGGCGAACGGCCGCCCGGCTCCGTCCGAAAACCCGACGGGACGCCGCAGGGGGCGTCCGAGGCTCGCGGGAGCCACGGATGGAGAAGCGAGCCTCGGATAGAGTTCGCCTCGTCAGGATGACGAGGCGAACGTACCCCGGAGGCGTCCCGTCGGGTTTTCGGACGGCGCCAGTTCCGGACGGTTTTCAGCCCGCGCTACTTCCGGCGCAGAGCCTGAAGCAGCGCCTCGAGCAGGAAGTCCTTCACCTCGGGGCGCTCGTAGTGCCCGGAGGCGATCCGGGCCCGCGCCGCGAGCACTCGACTGGGACGCACGCGGTCGGACTCGCGGATGCCGAGCCATTCATCGAGGCGGTTCGTCCTGCGTCTGCGCGTGCCACGCTGAGTGCTGCGCGTCATGACCCCTCGCCGAGTACCGTCGACCGCCCGCCACGTGGACCGGTCCGCGCCGCGGCCGGACCGGACCTCATCACCTGCCGGTTCACTGCGGTTTGGATCGATCGTTCTCGCGTTTCTCGCCGGTCGGGGGGCCATCCGCCCCCGCCTCCGGCTTCCAGTTCTGCGCCCGGCGATTCTCCTCCTGGATCCGCGCGTAGATCTCCTCGCGGTGCACCTTGACCTCCGGCGGAGCTTCGATGCCCAGCTTCACCTGGCCGGAACGGACCTCGAGGACGGTGATCTTGACCGAATCCCCGATCCGGATGTTCTCGCCTAACTTCCGTGTTAGGACCAGCATCGTGTAGCTCCCTCCGCTTCGGCGCGGGAACGGTCTTCACCCCTGTCGAACAGCGTATCGGCAAGAACCGCAAGCGACTTGACTGCCAGAATAGCCGCAGCGCACCCTGCGGTCCAATCCGTATTGGGAATTCCCCCGGCGGGCCCCCCTGCCGGCCGCGTTGCAAGCTCCGACCCATGGGAGGGACGCATGGATCGCGGAACGACCCCCCACCCGCTGTCCTGGCTGCTGGTCCCGGTGGCCGGCGCGCTCGTCGCCTCCGCCTTGAGCCTTCCCGCCCAGCCGTATTCGGGCCTCATCATGCGCGACGACCGCGTGGTCGTGGTCGTCCCGGACAGCCCCGGAGCCCGGGCCGGACTGCGGGCCGGGGATCGGCTCGTCCTCCCTGAGTCCGGGTGGCCGGGCTGGCAGCATCTGGTGCCGCCGCTGGCGAGCGCCGTCCCTGAGCGTCCGCTCCGGCTCGAGCGCCTCCGCGGGGCCGAGCGGGGACCCGTGTGGCTGGTCCCGGACCGGCTCCCTGGCGGCGAGCGCCGGATGATGGCGGCGCTGCTCCTCGTGGCCTCCGGCTTCGTGCTGCTCGGAGGCTGGGTCTGGAGCGAGCGGCGCGACCGCCTCACCCGTCCCTTCTTCCTGCTCTCGCTCGCGTTCGCCTGGGTGCTCGCGCCGGTGCCGCGGCTTCCGTGGCCGGCGGCGGGGATGGTGCACGAGCTGCTGTACGCGGGAGTCCAGCTGCTCCTGCCGGCGCTGTTCATCCACTTCTTCGCGCACTTCCCCGAGCCGCGCGCCCCGCGCGGACGTCTGGCGACGGGCGTCAGCGCCGGCTACGCCGTGGCGGCGCTGTTGTTCGTCGGCTCGATCGCGGCCGTCGTGCTTCGGGGCTTGCGACATCCGGCGCTGGAGGCGGCGCTGACCGCGCTCAACTTCGCCGCCGCGGTGTGGTTCGCCGTCGGCCTGCTGATCGCGCTTGGGCTCTTCGTTCGCTCCTATCGCCACGCCGGCTCGGCGGACGCGCGCCGCCGGCTGCGAGTGGCGCTCGCGGGGACGGCGGCCGGGCTCGCGCCGATCGCCACGCTCATCGTCCTCCACAATCTCCCGGCCGCCGCCGGCGCGCTGGATCAGCGCTGGGCGGTGCTCCTGACCCTGCTCGTCCCGGCGTCGTTCGCGTGGGCCGTGGCGGTGCACGGCGTGTTCGACTTCCACGTCGCGCTGCGCGCCAGTGGCGCCGCGGTCGGGCTCGCGCTCGCGATCGGCGCGGCCTGGCTCGGTGGGGACTGGCTGGCGGCGCGATGGTGGCCCGAACGGAGCGCCGGAATCTCGGGCGCGGCGCTCGCGCTGGTGGCGCTCGGCGCGGCGCTCGCGGGGCCGTCACGCTCGTGGGCGCGTGCTCTCGGCGCGCGCCTGCTGGCGCTCGAGGATCCTCCGCCGCTCGCGACCATGCTGGCGCCCGCCAACGGCGAATGCGGACAGGTAACCGCCGCCACCACGCTGACCCGTGCCTGCGAGGCGCTGGCCGCGACGCTCAAGCTGGACGGCTGCGCCGCGCTCCTGGCGGCGGGCGAGGACATGCATCAGGTCGCCTCGGCCGGGAGGACCCGCGTCTCCGCCGAGCACGGCGTAGCGCTGGTCGAGGCGCTCGCCGGGCGGAGCGGACCGCTGGCGGCGGACGATGCGGCCCTCCCGGCCGCGGAGCGTGCGGCGCTGGAAGCGGCCGGCGTCCAGTGGGTGCTGCCGGTCGGCGAGCGACAGGCGACCGCCCTCCTGCTGCTGGGACGCCGCCTGTCGGGTCCGTGGCTCAGCCGCCGCGAGTCGGAAGAACTCGAGCGCATGGCCGCCCACCTCGCGGTCGCACTCGAGAACTTCACCCTGCGCGACGTCGCACGCACGCTCGGCGCCATCGATCGCGATCTCGAGCGGGCCCGGCATATCCAATCCCACCTCCTGCCCCGCCACGCGCCGGTCTTCCCGACCCTCGACTGCGCCGCGGCGACCCTGGCGACGCAACAGGTGGGTGGCGACTACTACGACTTCGTGCAGCGTTCCCGGCGCGAGTTCACGCTGGTGGTCGGTGACGCGGCCGGACACGGCGTGCCCGCGGCGCTGGTGCTGGCCGGCGTCCAGGCGCGGTTCCGCGTCGAGGCCGGCGACGCCCGCGAACCGAGCGAGCTGCTGGGCGCGCTCAACCAGGAGCTGGTCCGGCTCGAGCAACCCGCCAAATTCGTCGGCCTGCTCTGCGCCCGGGTCGAGGTCCGTCATGGCCGCATCTGGCTCGCCAATGCCGGGCTCACGCCCCCGCTGGTGCGTCGTCGCGGCGGGCGCTTCGAAGAGGTGACGACCAGCGGGACGCTGCTCGGGGTGAGCGGTCAGGCGCGATACGAGGACACCTGCGTCGAGCTCAAGGCGGGCGACCTGGCGCTGATCTACACGGACGGCCTCACCGAGGCGCAGGCGGGATCCGAGCTGTTCGGGATCGAGCGCGTGCGCGAGGTGGTCGAGCGACACGCGCACGAGCGGGCCTCGCGCATCGTCCAGTCCCTCATCACCGCGGTGCGGGCATTCTCCGACCGGCCGCTCGACGATCTCACCGTGCTGGTGCTCAAGCAGTTGGCCGACCCTGTCCCGCCGACCCGCGGGAGCGCGGAATTACCGCTCAAGCGCCTGACGCTCGCCGCCGATCACTAGAGGTGAGGCGACAGGAGGTCGCTTCCCCCGCCCGCGCTGCCAACCCACGGGCGGCCGATGGTACGGTTGACCGCGCAGACCGCGGTTGAACTGCCGCGAATCCGCGCGACCCCTCGCAGTCGGAGGTGGGCCGTGGACATCGTCGTGACGCTGATGGTCCTCGATCTGCTCTACTGGATCAGGAGATGAGCCCGGGGCGTTGAGCCTCAGCTCAGCGCCTCGAGCAGCGCTTCAGCCAGGGTCTGCACGCGGTGGACCGCCCCGCGCGCCGGGTCTTCCGTGACCGCGCGCATGAAGGCCGCCCCCACGACCACCGCGTCCGCGACCCCTTTCAGCGCGCGCGCGCCCGCGGCGCCCGAGATCCCGAAGCCGACCGCAACCGGCAGCGGGGTCAACCGCCGCAGGGCGGCCACGCGTTCCGGCAGATCCCCCGCGTCCCCGCCGCCCGCGCCCGTGACCCCGGTTCGCGCCAGGCAGTAGACGAAGCCCCGCGCCCGGGCGAGCACCATCGGGAGCCGCGCGGGGTCGGTCGTCGGTGCGACCAGCACGACGGTATCGAGCCCCGCCTGGTCGAGCGAGGCCCACACCTCGCCGGACTCATCGGGCGGCAGATCGGAGATGATGAGGCCGTCCACACCCGCCTGACGCGCCGCCACGGCGAACGGCCCGATCCCGTCCCGGATCACGGGATTGGCGTAGGTCATGAGGACCAGGGGCCGCTGCGAGGAACGCCGGAACCGGGTGACCAGCCCGAGGACCTCCTGCGCCCCTACGCCCGAGCGCAACGCCCATTCGGAGGCACGCTGGATCTCGGGCCCGTCGGCGATCGGATCGGAGAAGGGGATCCCGATCTCGATGGCGCGGACGCCGGGGCGGTCGAGCGCGAAGAGCATCTCGAGCGAGACGTCGAGGCTGGGGTAGCCCGCGGTGATGAAGGGGATGAGCCCGGTCGTGCCGACCGAGGAGGAGAACGCAGCCGCCAGGCGCGAGACCTCCGCGGCCATGGGCCGCTCAGCGACCGAAGAAGCCGGAGTAGTTCGAGTACTGGAGGGGCGTGCGGACGTCGCGATAGTCGACGTTGATCTGGAACGAAGGATGGGGCCGGTAGGCGACCGCGAACCCTTCGAGGAACATCCCGCTCCCGGCCACGCCCTTGCCGAAGGCGTTGCCGACGCTGAGCCGCACGGCCAGCGGCGAGGCGAGCTGATAGGTCAGGCTCGTCACCTGCAGCGCGTCGGTCCCGCCATTCCAGCCGGTGCCCACGCTGACGGTCGTCGAAACCCGGAGGCGGGAGGAGTCGAACCAGCCCGCCGGGCGGGCGAACGCGCTGACCGGGACCAGGGGCGAGAAGGAGCTCGCCCCCGACTGCGTCCGGTCAGCATGCGTGAAGTCATACGAAGGGGGCGGGACCGAATCGGCAAACAGCGGGGCGGCAGCGGCCAGAACCAGCAGCGCTGCGAGGCCTGAGGCGATTCGTCGGGTGCGCATGGCACCTACCAAGCTAAACACCCGCCTCCGGCCTGTCAACCGGAACCGGCGACGGGTGTGATGTCGGAAACGTGTCGGCCTGACCTAGTCTTGACGCTCGAAGACGATGCGGATGACGATCTCGCCGGTGCTCCCGCTGGGCGGGAGCTTGACGGGGATCACCATCGTGCCGGCCTCGGGCTTCTCGGACTTCAAGGTTGCCGGCTGCGGCTGGCGCTCGGCCGCGGGCTCCGTGCGCGCCGCCGGCTGCTGAGCGGACGCGCGACGGGCAGGCTCGGCCGCCGGCTGCGTGGCCGCAGGGACCGGCTCCGGGGCCGGGGTCTGACGCCCGTTGGGAGCCGCCGACATCGTCACGGTCTCGCGCGGGGTCGGCGGCGGGATCTCATCGGGCAGCTCGATCTCGCGACCGTAGTCGAGGGTCTCGGCCGGCGCCCTCACCGGCTCCGGCGGACGCGATTCGACGGCCTCGCGCGCGATCGTGCGGCCCGGCGAGCCGGTCGCCACAGTGGGCGCGATGCTCGGGGCGACGCTCGCGTTACGCGCGGCCACCTGCGCTTCGGTCGGAACCGCAGGACGGATGGGCGAGGTCGAGCTGCCACCACGGCGCAGCTCGCGCGTCACCTTCTCCATCAGCATGTGGGAGATGCCGCGGAACGTCTCGAACACTCCCTTGCCCTGCGTCGCCACCGCCTCGAAGTACGGCACGGCCCCGCCCGGATTGAGCGCGGCTTGCAGCTCCTCGATGCTGTAGACGTTCGGCAGGTCACGCTTGTTGTACTGGATCAGCCAGGGCATCTCGTCGAGGTTGATCTTGTACTCGGCCAGGTTCGTGCGGAGGTTGTCGAGGCTCTCGCGGTTCTCCTCCATCTTGCCGACTTCGCTGTCGGCCACGAACACGATCGCGTCGGCGCCCTTGAGCACCAGCTTGCGCGTGGCGTTGTAGAAGACCTGCCCCGGCACGGTGTAGAGCAGGAAGCGGGTCTTGAAGCCCATGATCTCGCCCAGGTCGAGCGGGAGCAAATCGAAGAAGAGCGTCCGATCGGACTGCGTCTTCATGCTCACCATCTTGCCGCGGCTGGTGTCGGGCACCGCCTCGTAGATGGACTCCAGATTCGTGGTCTTCCCGCACAAGCCGCAGCCGTAATAGACCAGCTTGGCGTTGATCTCCTTGCCCGAATAGCTCACCACGACCACGGTCTAGCCCTCCCTGTGCGACCCCACCCTGTCGCAGAGCCGGATCCCATGGAGCCCCTTGCCGCCCTTTCTCCACGGGGACCCTGAAGATGTTCGGGCGCGTCCGTTGCCGGATCGATCCCGGGACATCGAATGGGGTCGCTTACTGTCGTGAGCCGGCGCCCAGCGGTCCCGTTTGCGCTGCTGCGGGCGGACCGCGCCTGCCATGGCCAGGGCGTCAGCTTTCAAGCGGGTTGTCGGCGGCATCCCGCACGACCTTGACCGGAGTTTTGGGGCCTCGTCCCCACCCACGCTCAGGCCCCCGGTTCGACCGGCCGGCACTGAAACCGGCGTAGAAACGGCCGCCATTAGGGGATTGCCCGATTCGGGGTATCAGGAGGCCCGGGCGCGGGTGATGAGAACGATCGAGTGGCGCTCGAGCGGGCACCGCTCGACCCGGCACAAGGGCCGCCGGGACGGCCGGGGTCCGGAAGCGGGCGTCGAGGGCTCGCGGGAGCCACGGACCGGCGGAGCGAGCCCGAGATAGAGCTCGGCCCCGCAGGATGCGGGGCCGAGCGTACCGCCGGAGGACCTCGGCCGTCCCGGCGGCCCGGGCTCATTAGAGCAACCGGTACTCCGATTCGAGCTCCGGAGCGACCGTTACGTCGCCGCGACCTCGGCCGTCTCGCGATGGATCCAGATCCCCGCGCGCTCCCGGATCTGCGGCCGGACCTTCCCTTCCTCGCCGGCGTAGTGCGAGAGGAAGATCCGCTTCACCATCTCGCAATCGGAGCTCGGGAAGTACCGGCACACGCGCGTGAACATGTCGTCGCGGCCCGAGTAGACGAATACCGTCACCTCGGTGACCCGCTCATACTGGCTCTCGCTGTAGGCCGCGTCGGGGGAGTCTTCCATATCGAGCCACAGCGACGCGCGCGGGGCCACCACCTCGAAGTCATGCTTGGTGGACATGAGGTACTCCCACAGGCCGTAGATCTCGAGGGGCACGTAGCGTGGGGATCCCGACTCGGCGGCGCCGCGGCGCCGGATCTCGCACCGGACGAGCTTCTGGCTGGGCATGGACCGTGACCTCCTGTGGATCGGCGAAGTCGCCGGCGCGGAGCTGATTCCGCCGTGCCGTCCCTGGACGAGCTGCCGCGCCCGCGGCGGTGGCGCGGGTTCACGATCCGCGCAGCCCGAGGCTCGGCGCATCGTAGACCTCGCGCGAGCGACCGGTCAATGGAAGTTGACACCCTTTCCCACAGGGCCTTAGCCTCCCAGCGCCCCTACTGGGGCGGCCCGATTCCTCGCAAGGACTGGAGTACGATGCCCCGACTCTTCTATGGGTGGCTCACGGCATTGGTATCCGTTCTGCCTCTTTGGTTCGGGTATCTGGTCGCCGATGCGCTGACCGAGATTCATTTCCGGCTGTTCCCCGCCCGCCGCCACGCCGCCCTCGTCAACCTCGCCGTCGTCCTGCCGCGTGCCACCCGCCGCGAGCGGCTGGCCGTGGTCCGGGACATGATGCGCAGCTACAACCGGATGCTGTTCGAGTTCTTCCGCCTCCCCCACCTGACCCGCGCCGAGCTGCTCCATTCGATCGACGTGGTCGGGCGGGAGCACCTGGAGCAGGCCGTCGCGCGGGGCCGCGGCGTGGTCATCACCTCGACCCACGTCGGCAACTGGGAGCTGGCGGCCGTCGTCCTCGCCCACTGGGGCTACCGCCTCCACGCGGTAGCCGGCGTGCAGCTCTCCCGCTGGCTCACCCCGGCGGTTCGCGAGACCAAGGCCGAGCTGGCGCTCAGCACCGTCGCCCCGGAGGACGGCTTCCGTCGTTTGCTGCGCGCGCTCGAGCACAACGACCTGGTCGCGCTCATGGTGGACGGGGACATCTTCGCCCAGGGGACACGCGTCGATCTGTTTGGTCGCGAGCTGGAGTTCCCCGCCGGGCCCGGCGTCCTGGCGCAGCGCACCGGTGCGCTCATCATCTGCGGCTACTGCGAGCGCGTCGCCCGCGGGCGGTTCCGGATCGTCATGGAGCCGGCGCTCGACCCCGCGACGTTCGCCGACACGGCGTCGCTGGTGGCGGCGGTCGCACGTACCTCGGAGCGGCACATCCGGGAGCACGTTCATCAGTGGTGCATCTTCCGGCCGCTGTGGGAACCCGTCCCGGAGCCCGGAATCGAGCCGGCGGGCGCGACGCGGAGCGTCGAAGCGTGAGGGTTGGGATCATCACCCAGTCCTACTATCCCCGCTACGGCGGCGTCACCGAGCACGTCCACAACAGCGCCGTCGAACTGCGCCGCCGCGGACATGACGTGACGATCATCACCGGCCGATTCCGCGACCGCCGCGAGGCCGAGCCGGACACCGGCGTCGAACGGGTGGGCACCAACATCCTGGTGCCGTTCAATCAGGCGTTCGTGGATCTCACGGTCGGCTTCGGCTTGAGGCGCCGGATGCGACAGATCCTACGCGCCGGCCGTTTCGACCTGCTCCACATCCACAATCCCAACGCGCCCACGCTGCCCGTGCTCGCCATCGAGGAAGCGCGCTGCGCCACGGTCGGCACGTTTCACAGCACCGGCGGCCGGTCCTTCCTCCAGGACGCGGTCCGGGAGTGGCTGGGACGCGCGGTCGGGCGGCTGGATGCGCGGATCGCCGTCTCGCGCACCGCCGAGGCCTCGGCGCGGCTTTACTACCCGGGCGAGTACGCGATCGTCCCCAACGGCGTGGATGTCGAGCGGTTCCAGCCCGACCAGGAGCCGTTCGAAGAGTGGCGCGAGGGGGATCATGTGAATCTCCTGTTCGTCGGACGGCTCGATCCGCGCAAGGGCCTGCATCACCTGCTCGCGGCCATGCCCCAGGTCATCGAGCGCACCCGTGGCCGGGCACGATTGCTGATCGTCGGCAACTCCTACCTTCGGCCCCGGCTCGAAGCGAGCGTGCCGGCCGCGGTGCGAGGTCACATCCGCTTCCTCGGCCATGTGCCGAGCGCCGACCTGCCGCGCTGGTACGCCACCGGCGACATCTTCGTCTCCCCGGCTTCGGGGAACGAGAGCTTCGGCATCGTGCTGCTCGAGGCGATGGCCGCGGGGCGTCCGGTGGTGGCGACCGACATCCCGGGCTACCGCTCGGTCATCCAGCCCGGGGAGAACGCCGAGGCGTTCCCGCCCGGCGACGTGGCCTCGTTGGCGCGCGTGCTGGTGCGTCTGATCGAGGACCCGACGCGGCGCGCCGAGCTGGCCCGGCGCGGCAGGACGCGGGCGCTGGAGTTCGCGTGGCCCCGCGTGACCGACCGGATCGAGGCGGTCTACCGCGAGACACTCGAGCGCCGGACGACGGTCACGAGCGCGGCGTAGGACGTCGCGGTTGACGCTCTAATCTGTCCGCCTGGGGTGCTGCCGCTGATCCTGGCTGAGCGGGACCGCTCCAGCGGCCTGTCAGGCAGCCTCTACTGTCAACGAACTCCACTTCCGAAGTCGGCTTCGGCACCGGCGCCCGTGCTGGTTGCGCCCGCAGAAAATGACAGGGTCTTCCACATGCCCTGGGGCATGTTGAAAATGACTGGGCCTTGAGTCCGCACTGGCGCGGGTAGAAGACCCTGTCATTCTCATCCGCCGTGCGGCGGATAGAAGGCCCTGTCATTTTCACCCGCCCCGTAACGATGACGCCAGAGCGCGGGTTGTCGAGATCCAGCACGGCGTAGATCATCGCGGCGGACGTCCCCCTTCAGAACCTGAACGCCACCTTCACGCTCTGCGCGCGTTTATCCATCGCCGTCTCGAGCGCCCGCGCGTGGTCGGCGAGTGGGAACGTGTGCGTGACAAGCGGCGCGACCGCGGCGCGGCCGGCGGCGATCAGGTCCATCGCCTCCTCGAAATCGCCGCGCTCCGCCACGCCGTGCGCGGCGCCGTAGGTCAGGCTCCCCCGCAGCGTCAGCTCCTTGAGCCAGAGCGGCGTCCAGTCGAGACCGTCAAGGCCGCGCGCGTTCCCGAGCAGCACGACCTCGCCTCCGGCGCGCGTCAGGTTGAGCGCGTCGTCCACGCCGCGCCGGCCGGCGATGCAGACGTACGTGCGATCGAAACCGCCCACGATCGCCGAAGGACCGATGATCGTCTTGAGCAGCCGCGCTCCGGCCGCCTCGGCCAGGGCCGCGCGAGGATCGCCGCCTCCCATCTCCACATGCCTTGCCCCCAGCCGAAGCGCATGATCCCGCTGGAATCCGTGGCGGGCGAGCACCGTGATCTCCACGCCGGGCGCAAGCGCGCGCAACGCCGCCACCGTGAGGAGGCCGATCGATCCGGCGCCCACGACCAGCGCCCGCTCGCCCGCGCTCGGCCGCGAAGCGCGGACGGCGTGCACCGAGCACGCGAATGGCTCGACCAGCACGGCCGCTTCGTCGGGCACGGCCGCCGGCACGCGCACCAGGCGTGACGCGGGGGCGACGAAGCGCTCGCCCCAGCTCCCGCCCAGGCCCCGTGTGGTCCCGATCAGCATCCCGGGCGGCAGCGCGCCGTCGGTGAAGTGCTCGCAGCGTGAAGGATGCCCGCTCTCACAGGGGCCGCACGCCGGCACGATCCCGCGCGGGCCACAGTCGAGCAACGGATTGGCGACGACACGGTCCCCGACGGCGAAGCCTTGGACGGAGGAGCCGAGCGTCTCGATCGTCCCCACGTTCTCGTGGCCGATCACGAACGGGAACGACGAGAAGGGGGACGCCGCCGGGCTCGCCTGCAGGCTCACGACCGCGAGATCGCTCCCGCAGATCCCGCCGAGCCGGGTGCGCACGCGAACCCAGTCCTCGCCCGGGAGCGCCGGCTCCTCGACGTCGGTGTAGCGCGTGCAGGCGTGGGGACCGACCAGCAGCCGCCGGGAGAGCGCCCCGGCCGCGAGCGTCAGCAGATAGGTCGGGATGGGCGCGGCGAAGACGATCGCCTTCATCGAGCGGAAGGCGTCCTACGTCCCGCCGGTCGCGCCGTCCAGGACCGCGACGCCACGCACCGCGGGGCTCGCCGCATGCGCATTCGCCAGCGCCGGCCGCATGACGCCCGCCAATGATCCGACGACGACCCGCAACGCCCTGGGGACGCAGACGATCTCGAGCTCCGCGCTCTCGGCGCGGCGATACTCGCCGTCGGTCTCGTAGGCGGGCGGCGCCGGGAAGCGCAGCGTGAAACGGGTCGCCTGCTCGGTGATCACGCGCCGGTTCTTAGTATGGGCGCCGCGCGTGGTCGCGACGAACAGGCCCATGCGTCCAAGCGGCGGCGCGTCGAGGATCGAGACGGCGTCGAGCATCCCGTCGGCCAGATCCGCACCGGGCGCGATGTGGAACGCGCCCCCGAAGTGCCTCGCGTTGGCGACGATGAGCATGAGATGGCGCGCCTTGGCGCGCTGGCGGAGCGGCGAGCCGACCTCGATCTCCACGCCGGGGAAGCCGAAGAGCTGTCGCAGGGCCGAGATCAGGTAGAGATTGCCGCCCTTCATCCAGGTGATGCGCGCGCAGTCCTCGAGCACGGCGATGTCGAAGCCGAACCCCGCGATGTTGAGGAAGTGCCGGCCCTCGATGCGCCCCACGTCCACGCGGGTGTCGGGGCCCTCGACCGCGAGCCGCGCGGTGGTCTCCAGATCCCCGGCCGGAGCGCCCAGCGACTTGGCGAAGTCGTTCCCGGTCCCGGCGGCGAGCAGGGCCAGCCGGCAGTCGGCGCCGGAGGCGAGGATGGCGCCCGCGACATTGCTCCAGGTGCCGTCGCCGCCCACGGCGACCAGGGTCGTCGCGCCCTCGGCCAGGGCCCGGTCCGCGAGCGCCCGCTCTTCACCCGCGCCGCCGGTGACATCGATCGCCGAGACGCCGTGCGCGCCAAAGGCCTCGCGAATGCGTGGCAGCATCTCCCCGCCGCGTCCGCGGCCGGCAGCGGGATTCACGATCACGCGCACCGTGGCGCGTGCCGTCGGAGTGCGGGGCGGTTCCACGGGGCCGAGCCCGGTCGCGACCGCGCTCGAGGTCATCGCCCGACGGGGGCGGCGAGCGGCTGGAGCGGGTGGATGGTTTCGACGCCGTCACGCATCCACTGTTCGCGGAACGGGATCGTCGTGACCTCGTCGGGGTCGATCGCGCGCGTGAACAGGTGCGAGTGCAGCTCGAGGCTCCCGCGCTCCCCCTCGTGCTCCATGAACGGCCCGGCCATGACCAGCGGCGAGATGTAGCCGACGCCCTCGTGATACATGAACGTCTGGTAGCGGTGCTCGACCTTTTCCCATCCCACCTCGCCGCTGTCCGAGACCCGCAACGTGAGGATCGGCGCGCCGCTCGCGGCCGCGACCACCGTGATCTGCCCTCCGCCACGCTCGAAACGCACGTCGAGGTCGTTCGGGTAGTGCGGCAGATGCCAGACCTCGATACCGTGCTTGCGCGCCTCGGGCGTCGAGGTGCCGACCAGGAACGGGTACATCGCGGCGCGCGGCATGGTCTCGCCGTGCCCGATGCGCGGGGCGACGATGACCGACAGGGCGATCTCCTTGTACGCGCCGACCGCGCTGTCGTGGAACTCGAACGCGGTCACCGTGAGGATGCTCATGCCGTGACGCGGCTCGACCGGCTGCAGTCCGTGCGGCAGGATCGCTTTCGCGTTCCCGGTCGGGAACTCGAAGAACCCGTTGATCGCGTCGCGGTAGTGGTAGAGGCGCGGCGCCTCGGCCGGTTGTTCGCTCACAGGAGTCCTTCCTCGCGCAGCACGTGGGCGAGGATCGCGACCCCCTCGTTGAGCTGGTCGTGGGTGTGGGCCGCCGAGACCGAGATGCGAAATCGCGAACGGTGCTTGGCGACCGCCGGGAACACGATCGGCTGCAGATAGAGCCCGGCACGCTGCAGCCGGTGGCCGATCTCGAAGATGCGACGATCGTTACGGATCATCACCGGGATGACCTGCGAGGTGGACTCGCCGACGTCGATCCCCTCCTCGCGCAGCAGCCGGCGGATGTGGGCGACGTTGGCCCACAGGCGCCCGCGCAGGCCCGGCTCGCGGCCGGCGATGCGCAGCGCCTCGAGCACGCCCGAGGCGACCACCGGCGAGAGCGCGCACGAGAACAACCGTGAACGCGCGAACCCCTCGAGGTACTTGTAGAGGCTGGCCGATCCGGCGACGTAGCCGCCCTGGCCGCCGAGCGCCTTGGAGAGCGTGCCGACATGGATGTCGATCTGATCCTCGAGTCCGTACACCTCGGCCACGCCGCGCCCATTCTCGCCGTAGATGAAGGTCGAATGCGCCTCGTCGATCATGATGCGGGCGTCGTACTTCTTCGCGATCTCGACGATCTCCGGCAGGCGGCAGACATCGCCGTCCATCGAGTAGACCCCTTCGACGATGACCAGCTTGCGCCCGGCGCCGCCCTGGAGCTTCTTCTCGAGATCCTCCGGCCGGTTGTGGCGGAAGAAGCGCACGTCGGCCTTGGAGAGGATCGCCCCGTCCACGATGCTCGCGTGCGAGTTCTGGTCGGCGACGATCAGGTCGCCCGGGCGCATGATGCCCTGGATGAGCCCGAGGTTGGTGCTGTAGCCGGTCGGGAACAGCATGCAGGCGGGCTTGTTCTTGAACTGGGCGAGTTCGCGCTCCAGCTGGAGGTGCACGTCCATCGTCCCGGACAGCACCGGTGAGCCGGCCGCGCCCAGCCCGTAGTGGTCGAGCGCGCGTTTGGCCGCTTCGATGATCTCGGGCCGGTAGGACAGGCCGAGATAGTTGTACGAGGATAGATTGAGGAGATTGAGCCGCCGCTGCTCGAGCTTCTCCTGAAGCTCGACGCGCGTCATCGGCCGCGAGGACATCGGCTGGCCGTAGAGGTAGTAGCCCCGGAGTTGCGCGTCGTCGTACCACTCGGTATACGGCTCGAGGATGGCGAAGACGTCCTCGCTTGACGAGTAGTAGAAGCTACTGTAGTCGTAGTCGAAAGGATCGCCCTGGACGTGCGAGGGGTTTCTGGTTTTGACCGTCATGGCCGACCTCCGATTGCCTGACTCCCCCACCAGAGCTTCCGGTGACGACCGTCGGACCTGGGGAGGATCCATGATTCGCGCGGCACGCAGCCTGCTGTTCGCCGTAATCTACTTCATCTATCTCATCGTCGTCATGCCGCCCGTCCAGGGGCTGATCATCCGTCCTCTGTGCGCGCTCAACCCTTTGCGCCGCCCCGCGATACTGCGTTGGTGGTTCCAGGTGCAGGCGCACCTGGTCATCGGGCTCGCGAGGATCCTCGGCGGGCTCAGGGTGGACATCCGGGGATCGCTTCCCGACTCGAGTCTGACGCTGGTGATGAACCACCAGTCCATGCTCGACATCCCGCTCGGCGTCTCCCTGATGCGGGGCCCCTACCCGGTCATCCCGATCCGCGCCAAATACACGCGCGGGTTCCCCGGCATCTCCGGGTTGTCGCGGCTGGCCGGTTTCCCGTCGCTCAAGCAGGGCGAGCGCGCCACACGCGCCGAGCACGCGGCGATGGTCGCCGCCGCCGAGGCGGTAGGGCGTGGCGAGCGGACGATGCTCATCTACCCCGAGGGTCACCGCTCGCGCGACGGCGAGCTGCAGCCGTTCATGGGCCAGGGCCTGAAGCTCGTCTTCCGGCACGCGGCCCACCGCCCGGTCTACGTCATGGTCGTGGACGGGGCGTGGAAGCTGCGCAGCCTGTCGGACATCGCGCTCAGGCTCGCGGGCCGGACGGTCCATCTCAGGGTGCTCGGGCCCTTCACCGTCCCGGCGGAGCGCGGCGAACACGACGCGTTCATCGAGTCGCTGCGCGGCGAGATGCTCACCACGCTCACGCGGCTGCGTGGCGGCGCGCACTCCCTCCCCTTCCCGACGTCGGGAGTCTCCGGCGTGTCCGGCACTTCCGATCCCACCGGTACCCGATCGGCCTCCGTTGACCCCCACGCGTCCCTGGTCGGATGACGCGGCGCTGCGCGCGGCGCTCGCGCTCGGCCTCGACCAGCCGGTGGGCCCGGAGACCATCCGTCTTGCCTACCACCTGGCCCGGGCGTTCGGGCCCGCCACCGCCGCGCTCCTCCACTACGGCTCGCACACCCAGCGCGCCGGCGCCGGGACCGACAGCGCCTGGGACTTCTTCGTCATCGTGGACGACTACGGCCCCGCCTACCAGGCGCTCGCCGCGTCCCTCCCACGCCGCTTCCCGGGCCGGCGGGCCGCATTCCTCAACCGCATCCTCCCGCCCAACGTGCTCTCGGTGACCGATCCTGCCGACGGCCGGCTGGCCAAGTGCTGCGTCCTGACCGTTCATGATCTGGCGCGCGCCTGCTCGCCACGGCCGCTGGATCACTTCGTGCGCGCGAGGCTGTTCCAGCAGTCGCATCTCGTGTGGGCGCGGGACCCGGCGGCGCGCGACCAGGTCACGGACGCGATCGCCTCGGCGCGCTGGGAGACATTCCGGTGGGGGCGGCCGTTCCTCCCCGCGCGCTTCGACGCGCGCGGCTACGGCCGCTCGCTGCTGGCGGTCTCCTACGCCGCCGAGATCCGCCCCGAGGGCGCCCAGCACGTGGACGTGCTGCTCGACGCCCAGGGCGCGACGCTGATGCCGATGTTCGAGACGCTCCTCGCCCACCTGACCGGGCGCGGCGAGCTGACCTCGGTCGGGGACGGATATCGCGTCACGCATCCCGCGGGCCTCGCGGCGCGGTCGGTGGCGCGCGCCTGGTTCGGCTGGAGCAAGCTGCGCGCGACGCTCCGTTGGCTCAAGTACGTGGCGCTCTACGACGACTGGCTGGAATACGTCGTGCGCAAGGTCGAGCGCAGGAGCGGCGTGGCCCTCGAGCTCACCGAGCGCGAGCGGCGCTGGCCGCTCGTCTTCCTGTGGCCGAAAGCGCTGCGCTTCATCACGCGTGGGCGTGGCGGGCGGGCGTCGTGACGTTCGACTCGGGCACGCTCGGAGTCGGCGCCGCGCTGCTGCTCATCGCGACCATGCCGGTCTATGCCGTCATCGCGCGCGGGCGTCCGGGGGATCCCGACGTGGCACGCAGGCCGCAGACCGTGCTGCTCGGCCACTGGGTTCGCGACTGGCTCATGTGGGCGGTCTCGCCTCTCGAGCGCCTGTTCCTCGCGCTTCGCATCCCGCCGATCGCCTTCAACTGGGCGGGCGTGGTGCTCGGGGCCGCCGCCGGCGTCGCCTACGCGCGCGGCGCGTTCGCCTTGGGCGGCTGGCTGGTGCTGCTCGGGGGCGCCGCCGACATCTTCGACGGCCGTATCGCCCGCGCGCGCGGCCTCGCGTCCCGCGCCGGGGCGTTCATCGATTCGACACTCGACCGTTTCGCCGAGACATTCACCTTCATGGGGCTCGCCGTGTGGTTCCGCGACACGTCGCTGGGCGTGCTCATGACCGTGCTGGCGCTGGGCGGCTCGCTGCTGGTCAGCTACGCCCGCGCGCGCGGGGAAGGGCTCGGCATCCAATACAAGGGCGGGCTCATGCAGCGCGCCGAGCGTCTGGTGCTCCTCGCGCTCGCCTCCCTGCTCGACCCGTTCGTGGCGGCGAATTCCGACTGGCCGCCCGGGCGACTCCTGCTCGGCATGGTCGGCTTCATCGGCGTCGCCTCACTCGCCACCGCGTTCCATCGCACCGCCGCCATCGCCCGCGCGCTCGAGCGCGAGGACGCCCCGCGCGGCTGACGCCGGGCGCCCCCTCCCCGCTCATGACCGGCGTCGATACCACACGCCCGCTGCTGCGCCAGCGCGATTTCGCCGCGCTCTGGTGGGGCCAGCTCATCTCGATCCTGGGCGAGCGGCTCAGCTATCTCGCGCTCCTCGGCCTGCTCGCCGAGCACACCCACCACTTCGCCGACCGTGACGCGCCGGTGCTGCTCGCGGTGCTGGCCAACGTCATGGCCGCCCCGGTGCTGCTGTTCGCCCCGTTCACCGGCGCCTGGGTGGACCGCTGGAATCTGCGGCGGGTGCTGATCGTCTCCGACACCCTGCGCGCGGTGCTGGTGGCGCTGCTGCCCATCCTGTACGCGACCACGCACAGCATGCTCGCCGTCTACGTCATGGTGTTCCTGCTCTTCACCTGCAACGTGTTCTTCACCCCGACCAAGAGCGCGATCACGCCCGAGATCGTCCAGCCGCGCCAGCTCCTCGCCGCCAACGCGCTGTTGGCACTCGCCGGGGTGCTGGCCACCTCCATCGGCGCGCCGGTCGGCGGCTGGATGGTGGACCGCTGGGGCTGGGAGCCGGTCATCTACATCAACGCCGTGACCTACCTGGTCTCCGTGATCTCGCTGTGGCTGGTGCGCTACACGCCGCACGCCCACCATGAGAAGCGTCCGGAGATCTCGCTCGCGTCCTACGTCCGCGAGGTCGCCGAGGGCTGGCGCCTGGTGCGATCGAGCTCGCAGGTCGGGCTCGCGCTGCTCACGCTGGCCGCGGTATGGGTGGGCGGGGGATTCCTGAACGCCGCCGGGAATCCCCACATCCAGCGCGCGACCGACGCGCCGGGCATGGAGCGCGTCGGCATGCTGCTCCTCGTGCTCGGGATCGGCAGCGCGTTCGGCACCTGGTGGGTGAACACCGGCGGACGCCGCGTGCCGCGCCCCTGGCTGCTGGGCGGCGGTCTCATGATCGTCGCGGTCGGGCTCGTGACGTTCGCCCTCTCCGGCCGGTTCGCCGTGTTCGCCGTCGCCGGCGTCGTCATCGGCCTCGCCGCCGCTCCGGTGTTCGTGCTCTCGGAGACGCTGCTCCAGGAGGGCACCGAGCCGCGGCAGCGCGGTCGGGTTTTCAGCGCCCGGGACTTCCTGATGCGCCTGGTATTTCTATTGGGCGGGACCACGGCCGGATTGCTGACGCGCTCCGAGGGCACGCGGTTGGCGTTGCTGGTGTGCGCGGGGCTGGTCGGCGTGGCGGGCGTGACGGCGCTGGTGTGGGAGCGGCGCTACGAGTCGCGGGTGCGGTCCGGGACGGGCGGGTCGCCGACGGGTTGAGCCGCGGCGGAGGAGGCGTGCGCGAATGCGGGTCGCGTCGCGGGTCCCTCCGCGGTCCCGGTGCTCTGCGCCGGGCGCTCAGGTACGCCTCGCGCGGCTCCGAAGCGACCGACGCCGGGCCTTGGGGCGGCCCGCCGCCCGCGCCTGCTCCAGGAGTCTCAGGTCCACGAGGTCCTGAGGCCGTCGCGCCGCCGCTTTCGCGCTCATCAGGTCATCGAGTCCGATGTAATGGGTCGGAACGGAACCGAACCGTGCGTCCACGCGGTTCTTCCAGGCGGCACGGAATTCCTTCACGCCGGGGATCGCGGTGAAGAGATCGATGCGGACCGGCGCCACGCCAAGCTGGAGGATCCATCCGGGCTCCACGATGTCGCTCGCCGAATAGCCGAGATCCGCGCCGTCGAAGAAGTCGCGCAGCGCCGCCAGCGCTCGTCGCGCGTTGGCGGCGGTGGGGTCAACCAGAATGTCGAGGTCCCGCGTCGCGCGAGGCTGCGCGTGGAGCGCCAACGCGTGCGCGCCGACGACCAGATAACGGACTCCACGGGCATTGAATGCGCCGATGAACTCTTCGTAGTCTTGGGACGCCATCGGCACCTCG
Source organism: Candidatus Eiseniibacteriota bacterium (assembly GCA_046716125.1). Lineage (GTDB taxonomy): Bacteria > Eisenbacteria > RBG-16-71-46 > RBG-16-71-46 > RBG-16-71-46 > WS-11. The sequence goes on along the minus strand of JBKJXJ010000265.1, from coordinate 24,836 downwards.
CACCTTGAGACAGCTCTCGAGAGCCTCCCCGACTGCCACGACACGTCGCTCGGGGCTCATTCCCTCGAACCAGAAGCGGAAGTCGGATCGGACGGTCCGGGAGAGGCGGACCCTCGACACCCTCCAAGTCCTTCCACGGATGAGAACGTCTATGGGGCGTTTCGACATACGGGAGACAGGATAGCAGGATTGCCGGCCACGACGACCTGCAAGCGCACGGCGAGCATCGAGCATGGTCACGACCGCAGGTGCCGAGGACCGCTTGAGGGATCGGCTCCTCCACCGTTCACGCCCGACAGGTCCACGCCGCAATGATCGCGCAGCGCGGCGCGGAAGACGGAAGGCGGAGCCTCCTCGCCGGCCCGGCGCCGGTACTCGTCCCACACCGCGATGATCGCGGGGCCGTGGTCCGAGAGCACCGTGCCGCGCGCGCGCGACCGCGTCAGCGCGTCACCCAGGAAATCGGCGAGCACTCCGAGAACGGAGGCGGCGACCTCGCCGGGTTCTCGACTCGGCGCTTCGCCCGCGGGCGCGCTGGCCGGTGCGTCGGCGGTCGCTACGTCGGACATGGCTTCCGGCGACACCGAGCCTTCGCCTTCGGCGCCTTCGACCGTGGCCTCGCCCTCGGGGAGCACGACGAACACGCCCTGACAGCCCGGGCAGCGCACCCGCGCCCCGCCGGCGCCAAGGAGGCGTTCGGGAAGCAGGTAGCCGGTCAGGCAATGTGGGCAGTGGACGGTCATGGCGCTCTCGCGACCATCATTATCGCGCATCCGCAGGGGTTCCGGACATGCGAAATCCGTCCGCGGGGCTGAAATGACAGGGCCTTCCATCCGCCCCGGGGCGGGTACGAGGCCCTGTCATCTTTGATTTGACGCGGGTGGTGCGACCTACCCCGCCAGCGCCAGCTCGATCGGCTCCCGGTACCCGGTCATGAGCGCCTCGCGCAGTGGCGCGTGGGCCGGCTCGGTCAGCCGGGCGTCCCGCGCCACCAGGGCCCGGGCGGCCTCGCGCGCCGCCAGGAGCAGCCCCTCGTCGCGGAACAGGTTGGCGAGCTTCAGGCGCGGCAGCCCGCTCTGCCTCGTCCCCCAAAGATCCCCCTCGCCACGCATTCGGAGGTCGGCCTCGGCCAGCTCGAAGCCGTCGTCGGTGCGGGTCAGCTCGGCCAGGCGCTCTCGTGCGCGCGCGGTCGCGCTCAGGCCGGGGATCAATACGCAGACCGACCGGTGCTCCCCGCGCCCGACGCGGCCGCGGAGCTGGTGGAGCTGGGTCAAGCCGAAGCGCTCGGCGTTCTCGATCACCATGAGGGTGGCGTTCGGGACGTCCACCCCGACCTCGACCACGGTGGTGGTGACCAGCGCCTGCACCTCGCCCGCGGCGAAGGCGTCCATCACCGCCTGCTTCTCGTCGGGCTTGAGCCTCCCGTGGAGGAGGCCGAGTCTGAACGATCTTAGAATCGGGTCGGCCGTGAGCCTCGCGAACTCGGCCTCGGCCGCCCGCGCCTCGATGCGTCCGCCTTCCTCGATCACCGGCACGACGACGAACGCCTGGCGACCGGCCGCCAGTTCCTTCGCCATGAACTCGAGCACCTGGGGGAACTTCTCCTCGCCCGTGACCCGCGTCACGAGCCTGCCGCGACCCGCCGGGCGTGCGCGCAGGGTGCTCACGTCGAGGTCGCCGTACGAGGCCAGCGCCAGCGTGCGCGGGATGGGGGTCGCGGTGAGCACCAGGACGTCGGGGAGCCGCCCCTTCTGCGCGAGCGAGGCGCGCTGACCGACCCCGAAACGGTGCTGCTCGTCCACCACGGCGAGCCCGAGCCTGGGCATGCTCACCTTGGTCTCCAGCAACGCATGCGTGCCGGCCACGAGCATGGGCTCGCCCGAGGCGAGGCGCTCGATCAGCGCCCGGCGCTCGCGGGCCGGCGTGGCCCCGGTGAGTGCGGCGACCGTCACCCCCGCGGGCGCGGCGAAGCGCTCGAGGGTGGTGGCGTGCTGGCGCGCCAGGATCTCGGTCGGCGCCATGAACGCCGCCTGGTGCCCCGCCTCGATGACGTGGAGGGCGGCGAGGAGCGCCACCACCGTCTTCCCGCTCCCGACTTCGCCGATCAGCAGCCGGTGCATGGGCCGCGGCGCACGCAGGTCGGCGACGATCTCGCCCAGAGCGTTCCTCTGGTCCTCGGTGAGGTGGAACGGCAGCGCCTCGAGCGCTTTGAGCGCGAGCTTTCCGGGCCCGGCGGTGATCAGCCCGCGCCCTTCCTCGGCCAGTACCCGGCGGCGCAGCTCGAGCACGGTCTGGAGCAGGAACAGTTCCTCGAACGCGAGCCGGGCGCGAGCGTGCTCGCGCGTCGCCTCGTCGCGCGGGAAATGGATCTGCTCGAGCGCTTCGGCGAGTGGCGCCATCTCCTCCCCGGCGACGATCTCGGGCGGGATCGGGTCCACCACGCGCCCGCCCACGAGATCCAGCGCCCGGCGTACCGCGGAGCGCATGCCGCGCGCGGTGAGCCCGCGGGTGAGCGCGTGCACCGGCACCATCCGGCCGGTATGCAGCAGCGATTCGAGATCGCCCTCGATGACCTCGAACAGCGGGTTCAGCATGCGGCGCTCGAGGGCGTCCACCTCGCCGCTCACCACCACCCGCGTGCCGGCTTTCAGCGTGCGCGCCAGGAACGGCTGCCCGAAGAAGTAGCACGCCACCTGGCCGGTCGAATCCGCGATCGAAGCCGAGAAGTCGGTCCGGCCGCCGCGGGTGCGGAGCGCTGCGGCGTGCTTGACGGTCCCGACCACGGTGAGCAGCGCGCCGGGCTTCAGATCCTTGACGGTCACGAACGTGCGGGCGTCGAGGTAGTCGCGGGGGTAGTGGCGCAGGAGTTGTTCGACCGTGTTGAGGCCAAGCTTCTCGAACAGCAGCGCCCGCTTGGGCCCGACGCCCGGCAGGAACTGGAGGCGCGAGTCAGGGCGCAGCGGCGGCGAGCTCACCGCAGGCCCGGGCGTCCCGCGCGCGAGCCGGTCCCAGATCCGGACGCCCGGGCGGGGAACTCCCGCCATGGGCGGGCGCCCAGGCCACGCCGGCCCGGCTTGTCAGCCCTCTCATCCCTTGCTAGGATGCCCTGCCTTTTCATCAGTCGGGGGTCCCCCGGCGCTTCAGGAGGTCGTCCATTGGCTCAACGATGTGAGATCTGCGGCAAGGCGAAGCTGTTCGGCAACAACGTCAGCCATGCCAACAACATCACCAAGCGGGTCTGGCACCCGAACCTCCAGCGCGTGCGCGCGCAGGTGGCGGGTAAGCCGAAGAATATCAAGGTGTGCACGCGCTGTCTCAAGGCCGGCAAGGTGCAGAAGGCCGCGCGCGGGCGCAAGATCCCGGTGGTCGTCGCCGCCTAGCGGTCGTCCGGCCCCTACGCCGCGCCCTCTGCGGCGTTGCCCAGCAGCTCCCGCCAGGCCAGTTGCTGGCGTGGCAGCGCGTGGATCGGGTCCAGCTCGAGCGCGCGGGGGAACTCCGCGTCCGCCTCGCTCGCCCGCGATTGCGCCCGCAGCGCCCAGCCCAGGTCGGCCCGCGCGGCGGCGTAGTTGGGGTTGAGGAGCAGCGCCGCGCGCAGCACCGGTTCGGCCCCGGCCGGGTCCCCGCGGAGCATGCGGGTGCGACCCAGCAGGGCGTGCACGTCGGCCCAGTCCGGATGCCGGGCCGAGAGCTCGACCAGCAGCGTCTCCGCCACCTCGGCCCGTCCCAGCGATAGTTCCAGGCCCGCCAGTTCGAGCGCGGCGGCGGCGTAGGCCGGAGCGATCGCCAGGGCCGCGCGATAGCACTCGCAGGCGCCCTCGTGGTCGCCACCCAGACGTCTCGTGCGCGCCAGGGCCAGGTGCAGGTCGGGATAGTCCGGCTGGACGGCGATCGCCCGCACCAGCGCCCCTTCGGCACCTGCCGCCTCGCCCATGGCAAGCAGCGGCAGCGCCGACTCGAGCGCCCCCTGCGGCAGCTCGCGATCGCGCGTCAAGCCGCGGCTCAGTGACTGGAGTGCCGCGTCGTGCCGCCCGAGCGCGTGGTAGATGAGCCCCAGCAGCCGCTGGGCACGGGAGAAGTTCCGATTCAGCGAAACCGCGCGCTCGAGCGCCACGGCCGAACCGGTGAGATCGCCGGCGCGAAAGCGCGCGAGCCCGAGCCAGAAGTGGAGATCCGGGAGGTCGGGATGGTCGGCGATCAGTGCCTCGGCCTCGACCACCGCGGCGCGCGGGGCGCCGCGCTCGAGGTGGGCGCGCGCTGAGAGCAGGCGCGCCTCCAGGTAGCGCGGGTTGATCGCGACCGCCACGCCCAGCCGCTCCAGGGCATCGTCCAAGCGCCCGGCCTCGAGCAATAGCGCACCCAGCCGGCAGTGCAGATCGGCATACGAGGGACGCTCGCGGACCGCGCGCTCCAGGGCCGCGATCGCACCCGATAGATCGCCGGCCTGATGGCGCTCGAGCGCCTCGTGCACCGGATCGGCGGCGCCCGGGGGCGCGTCACGCAGCAGCGCCGGCACCAGCCGCTGCCAGTCGGCCACCCCCCAGTCCGCCGCCCGCCCCACGGTGAGCCCGGCCGGCAGGTCGAACCCCAGCTCGAGCGCCCGCTGGAGTGAGACGGCCGAGCGGAGCCCCTGCCCCTGCTGCCCGAGACACACTGCGAGCAGCAGGTGGGCCTCGATGTAGCGCGGATGATCGGTGAGCGCGCGCTCGAGATCGGCGATCGCCTCCTCCAGCCGCCCCGAGCGCTCGTAGATGCGGGCGCGCAGGTAGCGGAGGTCCGGGAAGCCCGGGTTGTCGTCCAGCGCGCGTGAGAATTCCTTTTCGGCGCGCGTATAGTCCCCGGCGTGGAAACAGGCGAGCCCGAGGTTGGCGCGCGCCTGCGCCGCATGGACCGACGCCAGGCTCAGATCGGGATCGGACGGATCGCGGACGTCGCCGAGCACGGCATCGAAGCACTCCGCCGCGGCTTCGAACTCTCCGCGGGTGAAGTGCAGGATGCCCTGATTGTATTGGGGGTGGTGCCCCCATTTCGCGAGGCGCGACAGGAATGCCACGGCCATGGCCCTCCCTGGCCTTTCAGTTCCCTACCGCCGATCGTGAACCGCCCGTCCGTCCGTCAGTCCATCTGCTTTCTCAGGAACGTCGGCACCTCGAGCGAGTCGCTGCGCGGGTTGGTCCGGCCCCAGCCGTTGCGCCGGCCGTTGCCCGACTCCTCGCGCTTCCAGGGCTGCGGGTGCTGGAGCGCCTCGGCCGCCGCCTCGGTGACCGCCACGCGGGACTTGTCCACCAGCTTGAGCCGCGGCTCCGCGTGCCCGAACCCGGTGGCGATCACGGTGATGACGATCTCGCCGTCGAGGTTGGGATCGATGACCGACCCGAAGATGACGTTGGCCTCTTCGCCGGCCGCGTTGACCACGACGCTCGCCGCCTCGTTCACCTCGTGCAGCGTGAGGTCGCGGCCGCCCGTGATGTTGACCAGCACACCCTCGGCGCCGGTGATCGAGACGTCCTCGAGCAGCGGGCTCGACACCGCCGCCTGCGCGGCCTCGACCGCCCGGTTGGGGCCGGTGGCGCGGCCGGTGCCCATCAATGCGTTGCCGCGGTTCGACATCACCGCCTTGACGTCGGCGAAGTCGAGGTTGACGAGCCCCGGCACGGTGACCAGGTCCGAGATGCCCTTGGTCGCCTTGAGTAGCACCTCGTCGCAGACGCTGAACGCGTCGGTGAGCGTGGTGCCCTTGTCCACGACCGCGAGCAGGCGCTCGTTGGGGATGACGATCAGGGTGTCCACCTCGGCACGCAGTTCGCTCAGGCCCTCTTCGGCCTGCCGCATGCGGCGCCGGCCCTCGAACGTGAACGGCTTGGTGACCACCGCCACGGTGAGCGCCCCGGTCTGCTTGGCGATCCGCGCCACCACCGGCGCCGAGCCGGTGCCGGTGCCGCCGCCCATCCCGGCGGTGATGAACACCATGTCACTGTCGGCCAGCGCGTCGGTGATGGTCTGCTCATCCTCCTCGGCCGCGCGCCGACCCTGCGAGGGATCGCCGCCCGAGCCCAGGCCGCGGGTGGACGTGGCGCCCATCTGGAGCCGCGTCGGCGCCAGCGACTGGTTGAGCGCCTGGATGTCGGTATTGGCGCTGATGAACTCCACGCCCCGCAGTCCCGCGCCGATCATGCGGTTCACGGCGTTGCCGCCCGCCCCCCCGCAGCCGATGACCTTCAACTTCGCTGTCGATGTGCTGTCGATATCGAGTTCGAACACCTTGCACCTCCGTGTGACGCCGTGCGACTAGTAGAACAGCTCTTCGAACCAGCGCCGGGGATCGAGAGGATTCCTGCGATCGCCGTTGGTCCGCTTCTGCGTGGGGAATGCTTCACCGCTCTCGCCGTGCGCGGCGTGGAGGACCAGCCCCACGCCCGTCGAAAAGCGAGGATCGGCGACGTTTTCGGAAAGGCCACCCAGCCCGCCGGGGGCTCCGAGCCGCACCGGCATCTCGAACACCTGCTCGGCCAGCTCCACCACCCCGGGCAACAGGGAGGTGCCGCCGGTGAGCACCACGCCGCCGCCGAGGAGCTCGGCGAAGTGGTTCTTCTTCACTTCCTTGTTGGCGAGGGCGAAGATCTCCTCCATCCGCGGCTCGATCATCGAGGCCAGGACGTGGCGCGAGATCTCGCGGTCGCCGCGGCCTCCGACGCCGGACACGCTGATGGCATCCGACGCCGAGACCAGTGCCGCGAGCGCGCAGCCGTGCCGGATCTTGATCGCCTCGGCCTTGTCGATCGGGGTGCGCAGCCCGATCGCGAGGTCGTTGGTCACGTTCGCCCCGCCGCACGGGATGATGGCGGTGTGGCGGATGGTGCCCTCGAAGAACACCGCGACGTCGGTCGTGCCGCCGCCGATGTCAAGCAGCGCGACCCCGAGGTCGCGCTCGTCGCGGCCGAGCACCGCGTGGCTCGAGGCGAGCGGCTCCAGCACCAGATCGTGCACCTTGTATCCGGCGCGCTGGATGGCGCGGCAGATGTTCTTGGCCGAGGTCACGGCGCCGGTGATGATGTGAACCTCGGCCTCGAGCCGCACGCCGCTCATGCCGACCGGATCGCTGATCCCGCCCTGGTCGTCGACGATGAACTCCTGCGGGATGACGTGGATCATCTCGCGGTCCATCGGGATGGCGATCGCCTTGGCGGCCTCGACGACGCGTTCGACGTCGGCCTGGCTGATCTCGTTGTCACGGCGCGAGACGGCGATGACGCCGCGGCTGTTGATGCTGCGGATGTGGTCGCCCGCGATGCCGGCGGTGACGCCCTTCACCGAGACCCCGGCCATGTGTTCGGCGTCGTCCACCGCCCGCTGGATGCTGCCCACCGTCTTCTCGAGGTCCACGACCACGCCGCGCCTCAAGCCTTCGCTCGTGGCGTTGCCGATGCCGACGATGCTCAGCTCGGCCCCGTCCGATTCCTTCATCTCCGCGATGATGCAGGAGATCTTGGTCGTGCCGATGTCCAGACCCACGAACGTCCGTGTCGCCGTTGCCATCCTCATCACCTCCCTGTGCCCCGGTCCGTCGCGCGCCCCTGGGGGGCAGCGCGGAGGTCCCGGGCGATGTCCCTATCCTCCGTGCACGCCCCCCGTGGTACCGGCGGGCCGCACGATCACCTGGTTCTCGAATCGCAGATCCACTTCGCCGGCGGTGGTGCCGCGCTGCCTCAGGTCGGCGATGACCACGCGCAGCGCCGAGAGACGCGGCGTGCCGGGCGGCCATCCGCCGGCCAGCACGCGCGTCCCGTCCAGCAGCGTGAGCTGGGTGTGCGTGGGGTCGCTGACGTCCACCTCGGAGAGCTGTCCGGCAAGCTGCAGCTCGCGCGCCGAGAGCGCCCGGACCCACGCCAGGCCGCGCTGGACTTCGCCACGGTGCACCGTGATGCCGCCCGGGAGGCCGGCGAAGCGGGGCCCGACCAGGAGCGGCACGTCGGCCACGACGCCGGACTGGAGCGGGGGCAGCAGCACGCCCGCCGAATCGATCTCCCACGGCACGCCGTGGTCCACGAGCAACACCGGCTCGCGCTCGACGATGCGCACCCGAACGCCGAGCGGCAACCGTCGGGCCACCTCGGCCGAGGCCACGCGCGGCTCGAGCAGGAGCGCCTGGCGCGCCCGCTCGAGGTCGAGCGTGAACAGGTCCTGTCCGCGCGCGAGTCCGGCCGCCTGCAGGACGCGCGAGGGGTCGAGGTAGCGCGTGCCCTCGACGCGCACGTCGGAGAGCCGCGCGTAGCGGCGGCGCAGCCCGTCCCACGGCACGTGCGCGAATACGGCCAGCAGGACGATGACGCCGCCCACGTGGAGGATGCGGCGCGGCAGCGAGACGCGGCGTCGCCGCGACCGGCCGAGCGCGGGCTCGATGGCGCGTCCCTGGTACCAGCCCATCAGCGCCTCCCTCCGGCCGGGACGCTCGACAGCGGGGCCCCGAGCTGGCGCAGCACGTCGTCGCCGAGCTTCCACACATCGCCGGCGCCCAGCGTCAACACGGTGTCGCCGGGCCGGGCTTCGGCGACCGCCACCGCCACCGCCGCCGCGGGCGTCCCCGCCTCGACGACGAATGCGGCGCCCTGCTCGCGCGCGCTCTCGACCAGGGTCCTGGCCGAGATGCCGGGGATCGGAGTCTCGCCGGCGGCGTAGATGTCGAGCACCCAGACCCGGTCGGCCCCGGCGAAGCAGCTTCCGAACTCGCGGCGCAGCGCCTGGGTGCGCGTGAAACGATGCGGCTGGAACAGCACCAGCACGCGCCCGCCCAGGCCGCGCGCCGCGGCCAGCGTGGCCTCGATCTCGGTCGGGTGATGCCCGTAGTCGTCCACGACCCGCACGCCCGCCGCTTCGCCCCGGGTCTCGAACCGGCGCGAGACCCCGGTGAAGCCGGCCAGCGCCTCGGCGATATGGCCGAACCCGACCTCGACCTCGAGCCCGACCGCCACCGCGGCGAGCGCGTTGAGCACGTTGTGACGTCCCGGGATGCGGAGCTCGATCCCGCCCAGCGACCGGTCCAGATGACTGACGCGGAAGCTCGAGCCGTGGGCTTTCAGCTCCACGTCCTCCGCCCGCACCCCGGCTTCGGGTCGCGTGCCGTAGAGCAGCGTGCGCTTGGCCACGCCGTGCAGCATCCCGCGGACCTCCGGATCGTCCACGCACAGCACCGCGACACCGTAGAACGGCACCCGGTTGGCGAAGTCGAGGAACGCGCCGCGGATCGCGTCGAGATCCTCGTAGTGATCCAGGTGCTCGCGGTCGATGTTCGTGATGACCGCCAAAGCCGGGCTGAGCTTGAGGAATGAACCGTCGCTCTCGTCGGCCTCGGCGACCAGGAACTCGCCGAACCCGAGCCGCGCATTGGCGCCCAGGGCATGCAGCCGCCCGCCGACGACGATGGTCGGGTCGAGTCCGCCGCGCGCGAGGACGGCGGCGACCAGCGACGTGGTCGTGGTCTTCCCGTGCGCGCCGCCCACGGCGATGCCGTACTTCATGCGCATGAGTTCGGCCAGCATCTCGGCCCGCGCGATGACCGGGACCCCGCCCTCGCGGGCAGCGATGAGCTCGGGATTATCGGGCCGAACCGCGGTCGAATAGACCACCACCTTGGCGCCCTCGACGTTGCTCGGCGCGTGCCCGACGAACACCCGCCCGCCGCGCTCGACGATGCGGTCGGTCGCCTCCGAGGCGCGCAGGTCGCTGCCCGAGACCGGGTAGCCCATGTTGAGCAGCACCTCGGCCAGGCCGGACATCCCGGCGCCCCCGACGCCGACGAAGTGGATGCGGTGATTGCGGCCGTACATCAGCGTCCCCCGCCGTTGCCGGCCGGGTTCTCCTGCACGGCGCCTTGCCCCTGCGCCCAGCGCTCGAGGCTGCGCACGATGCGCTCGGCCGCGTCCAGCCGGGCGAACGTGCGCGCGTTGGCCGACATGCGCCGCAGCGTCTGCCGGTCGGCGACCAGATGGGCGATCTCTTTGGCCAGGCGCTCGCCGGTCAGCTCGCGGTCCAGCAGCAGCGCGGCGGCGCCGCGCTCGACCAGGTTGAGCGCGTTCACCTCCTGGTGGTTGTGGGCGGCGTGCGGATAGGGCACCAGGATCGCCGGGGTGCCGCAGGCTGCGATCTCGGCCAGCGTCATCGCGCCCGAACGGCATACGACGAGATCGGCGACCGCGTAGGCGAGGTGGATGTCCTTCAGGAACGGCATCACCCGCGCCGGCAGCTGCTCGGCTTCCACCAGCCCCCTGGCCCAGTCGAAGTCGTCGCGGCCGGTCTGCAGGATGAACTGCAGATCCACCCGGCCCTTGAGCAGCCGCATGGCGTCGAGCGCCGACTCGTTGATGCGGTGGGCGCCGCGGCTGCCGCCGAAGATGAACAGCGTCGGCTTGCCCTCGACCAGGTCGAAGGCCTGCAGCGCCTGGGCCCGGTCGCCGCCCAGGATGTGGGCGCGCACCGGATTGCCGGTCACCTTCAGATTGTCCTTCCGCTTGAAATAGTTGCGCGCCTCGGTGAAGGAGAGGTGGACCTCGTCCGCCACCCGCGCCAGCCAGCGGTTGGCGAGCCCCGGGATGCTGTTCTGCTCCTGGAGCAGCAACGGCCGACCCAGCAGCCAGGCCGCGGCCGCGACCGGACCGCTCACATAGCCGCCGGTCCCGAGCACGGCGTCGGGGCGCTCGCTCGCGACCACCCACAGCGCCTGCACCAGGCCGATCGCGTTGGCGAGCAGCGCCCACGGCCAGCGCCACCATGCCCGTCGCGGGAATCCGCGGGTCATGATGAAGCGGATGCGGAACCCGCTCTCGGGCACCGCATGCGCTTCGAGCCCGCGACGTCCGCCGACGAATACCACCTCGGCGCCCGGTCGCAGGCGCATCAACTCCTCGGCGACGGCGATGCCGGGGTAGACGTGTCCCCCGGTCCCGCCGCCGGCGATCATGATCTTCATGAAGCCTCCCGCCAGCGCTGTCGCGTGAGCGCTTCGCGCTCATCGTTCTCGGCGCTGACCCGGTAGAGCAATCCGACGGCCGCCATGTTGACGAGCAGGGCGGAACCGCCGTACGAGACGAAGGGCAATGGCAGCCCGGTGGTCGGGGCCAGTCCGGTGGCCACGCAAAGGTTGGCCAGCGCGTACAGGCCGATCTGGAGCGTGAGCCCGCCCGCCAGCAGATGCGAGAACGGGTCGGAGGCGCGGGCCGCGGCGCGCATCCCGCGCCAGAGCAGCGTCGCGATCAGACCGAGCAGCAGAGTCGCCCCCAGGAACCCGGTCTCCTCCCCTACGATCGAGAAGATGAAGTCGGTGTGCGCTTCGGGCAGGAACTGGTACTTCTGCAGGCCACCGCCAAGGCCACGTCCCACCCAGCCGCCCGATCCGATGGCGATGAGCGACTGGTCCAGCTGCCAGCCCGCGCCGCGCGCGTCCGGGACGCCGCCGAACCAGGTGCCGACGAAGGTCACGAACCGCTTCATCATATACGGATGGGTCGCCAGGGCCAGCGCGACCGCGGCGCCCCCCGCGGCGACCGGGATGGCGAGGTGCCGGATCCGCGCCCCGGACAGGAAGATCATGAGGATGCCCGTGGCGGCCAGCAGGGCCGCGCTGCTCAGGTTGGGCTGCAGGATGATGAGGCCGGCCACCCCGCCCGTGACCGCCAGCGGTGGTCCCATCCCGCGCAGGAAGCTCTGCTCGGCCGGCGGGGACCGTTTGAGCCACCAGGCCAGGAACACGACCGTCGCGAGCCTCGCCAGATCGGTCGGCTGGAGGCTCAGGAACCCCACCCTGAGCCAGCGCTCGGCACCGTGCGAGACATGACCCACCGCCTCGAGGATCACGAGCAGGGCGACGGCGCCGCCCAGGAGCCAGGGCGCGAAGCGCTCGATCCAGCGCAGCTTGATCCGCGAGGCCGCGATCAGGACCGCGACGCCCAGCAGCACGCGGATGGTCTGGCGGCTCAGGAAGTGATTCGGATCCTGGTAGCGCGTGATGCCGAGGATGGCGCTCGAGGAATAGACCATGATGAGCCCGACCAGGGCGAGGCTGAGGGCGAGCAGGAGCAGCCAGCGATCGCCGCGCTTCATGACGCCACCCCCGCGGCCCGCAACCGCTCGACCTCGGCCTTGAATCTCCTGCCGCGATCCTCGAAGTCCCGGAACATGTCGAACGACGCGCAGGCGGGCGAGAGGAGCACGGTCCCGGCCCCGGCCCGACGCGCCGCGTCATAGGCGAGATCCACGGCCTCCGCGAGCGAGGCCGCACGCGTCGCGGGCACGGCGCTCCAGGCGGCGGCGATGCGCTCGGCGCCCTCGCCGATCAGGACCAGCCGCGCCACCTTGCGCCCGACCAGCGGCGCCATGGGCGCGAAGTCCTGGCCCTTGTCCCGCCCGCCGGCGATCAGCACGACCGGTTCGTCGAAGCTTTCGAGCGCGACCGTGAGGGAGTCGGTGTTGGTGGCCTTGGAGTCGTTGACGAACCGCACGCCATCGACCGTGGCCACCGGCTCGAGACGGTGCTCGAGCCCGCCATACGTCCGCAGCACCTCGCGCAGCGTGTCGCGCGCGATCTCGAGCGGCAGCACGCTCGCCAGCGCCGCCAGGACGTTGGCCAGGTTGTGCCTCCCTGGCAGGCGCAGCTCGCGGACGGGGAGCAGCGGCTCGACGCCGCCGCGCCAGGCCAGGGTGATCCGGCCCTCGTGCACGAACGCGCCCTCCGCGACCGGCCGGGCGAGGGAGAACTCGAGCCGCGAGGCGCGCCCGCCCACCCGTGCCATGACCTCGGGATCATCGGCGTTCCACACCCCCCAGTCGCTCTCCTCCTGGCGCGCGAACAGGCGCTGCTTCAAGGCGCCATAGGTGGCGAAGTCGCCGTGGCGCTCGAGGTGGTCCGGGGTGAGGTTGAGCCAGGTCGCGACGAAGGGGCGCAGGCGGTCCACGGTCTCGAGCTGGAACGACGAGACCTCGACCACGAGCAGGCCGGCGGCGCCCACCGTCTCGGCCACCTCGCACGCGGCGCGGCCGATGTTGCCGCACACCTCCACCTCGCGCCCCGCCGCGAGCACCAGCGCACCGATCAGGTCGGTGGTCGTGCTCTTCCCGTTGGTGCCGGTGATGCAGATGAGCGGCGCGTGGGCGGCGAGGAAGGCCAGCTCGAGCTCGGAGATGACCCGGATGCCGCGCTCGCGCGCCGCGACCGCGATGGCATGGCTCTCCGGGATGCCGGGGCTCCACACGACCAGATCGCGGCCCTCGAGCAGGGACGGATCGTCGCGGCCCCAGACCGCTTCGATCCCCAGCGCCGTGAGCGCGGAAGCCGTCTCCGCCGCCTCGGCCGCGTAGCGCTGGTCGCAGACCCGCACCCGCGCGCCGTGGCGGTGGAGCAGACGTGCCGCCGCCAGGCCTGAGCGCGCGGCGCCCACGACCAGCGGCGTGACGCCCGGGAGCGGATGACGCGGGTCGATGGTCATTGCAGCTTGAAGGTCGAGAGCGAGAGCAGGGCGAGGAGCGCGCCGACGATGTAGAACCGCAGCACGACGCGGGACTCGGCCCAACCCGAGAGCTCGAAGTGATGGTGGAGCGGCGACATCCGGAACACCCGCCGTCCCGACATCTTGAAGGAGGCCACCTGGATCATGACCGAGAGCGCCTCGGCGACGAACACGCCGCCCACCAGCGCCAGCCAGAACTCGCGCTTGATGAGCACCGCGACGGTGCCCAGCGCCCCGCCCAGCGCCAGCGAGCCGGTGTCGCCCATGAACATGTCGGCGGGGTGGCAGTTGTACCAGAGGAATCCGAGCGAAGCCCCGAGCACCGCGGCGCAGAACACCGTCAACTCGCCCGCGTAGCGCAGGTGGCTGATGTTCAGGTACTCGCTGAATCTCACGTGGCCGCTCAGGTAGCACATGCCGGCGAAGGCGACCGCCGCGATCGCGACCAGCCCCGAGGCGAGCCCGTCGAGCCCGTCGGTCAGGTTCACCGAGTTGGACGTCGCGGTGATGATGAAGATGACGAACGGCACGAACAGGAGCCCCAGGTCGAGGAACCGGAACTTCACGAACGGCACGTGGGTGAACGTCGGCGGCAGGCCGTTCTCGGGCCACATCACCAGCACCACTCCGATGGCGATGCCGCACACGATCTGCCCCGCCAGCTTGTAGCGGCCCAGCAGACCCTTGGGATAGCCGCGCACCACCCTCAGGTAGTCGTCCAGGAACCCGAGCGCCCCGAGCCACACCGTGGCCCCCAGCGCGATCCACAGCGGCCGCGAGTGGAAGTTCCCCCACAGGAGCGTCGGCACCACGATCGCCAGGACGATGAGGAGCCCGCCCATGGTCGGCGTGCCGGCCTTGGCGAGATGAGCCTGCGGGCCCTCCGCGCGGATCTTCTGTCCCAGCCCCACCCGCCGCAGCCATGCGATCATCGGCGGCCCGAGCACGAAACAGACGAGGAGCGCGGTGATCGCCGCGTAGGCGGCGCGAAACGTGATGTAGCGGAAGACGTTCAGCGCCCCGAGCCCCTCCTGCGTGTGGAGCGGGTAGACCCATTCGTAGAACATCTCAGCGCTCCTCACCGACGGCGGGGCCCAGCAGCCCGATGACGTCCTCGAGCGCGGCGCCACGCGAGGCCTTGATCAGCACGACGGTCCCCGGGGCGAGGGTCTCGCGCAGGGCCTCGGCCAGCGACGGCTTGTCCGCGAAGACCAGGACTTCGACGCCGGCCCGCTTCGCACCGGCGGCGTAGTCGTCGGCGTGCTCGCCGACCACCCACAGCGCGGCATCGCGCACCTCGGCGCCGGTCTCGCGATGGAGCCGCGCGGCGTCGGCGCCCAGCTCGAGCATGTCGCCCAGGACCGCGATGCGGCGTTCGGCGCCGGGCCAGCCGGCGAGCGTCCCCAGGGCGGCCCGGGTCGCGTCGGGATTCGCGTTGTAGCAGTCCACGAGCAGCGTCGCGCCGTGCACGGTGCGCGCTTCCATCCGGCCTTTGGAAGGCCGCTGCGCTTCCAGCGCCGCGACCGCGGACGCAGGATCGACGGCGTATTCGCGCGCCACCGCGAGTGCGGCGAGGGCGTTCTGCACCTGGTGGCGGCCGATCAGCCGCAGGTGGACCGGCGGGAATCCCGCGACCGTGAAGCGCGAGCCATCGGGGCCGAGGTCGGTGACGCGCACCGGCCGCACGTCGGCGTCGGACGCGAAGCCGTAGCCCACAACGCGCACCTTCATCGCCTTGAGCGCGGTCAAGAGGCGCGGCGAGTCGGCGCCGGCGAACACCGGGCGGCCGGGCGGGACCGTGGCCGCGAGCGAGGCCTTCTCGCGCGCGATCGCGGCGAGCGAGCCGAGCCCTGCGAGGTGCGCGCTGCCCGCGTTCGTGATGACCGCCGCGTCGGGTCGCGCGAGCCCGGCGAGCATCGAGATCTCGCCCGGCCGGTTCATCGCGATCTCCACGACCGCCGAGCGGTGCTCGGCGCGCAGGCGCAGCAGGGTGAGTGGCACACCCCAGTGATTGTTGAGGTTCCCCTCGGTCTTGAGCGTGGGCGCCGCGGCGCCCAGCACCGCCGCGATCAGGTCCTTGGTCGTGGTCTTGCCGCTGCTGCCGGTCACGCCGATCATGAGCCCGGACCAGCCGTCGCGATAGCGCCGGGCGAGGAGTTGCAGGGCTTCGGTCGCATCGTCCACCACCACCAGCGGGCCCGGCTCGCGTCCCTCCCACTCGACGTAGTGGGCGCGCTCGCACAGCGCCAGCGCCGCGCCGCGCCTGAACGCCTCGGGGATGAACTGGTGGCCGTCGGTGTTCCCGCCCCGCAACGGCACGAACAGCTGGCCCGGGACCAGCGTCCGGGAGTCGATGCTGACGCCGTCCACGCCCGACTTGAGGAACGCCTCGCGTTCGCCGGCGCCCGCGGGCACGTCGCGCACCGCCAGGTCGCCGGCCGCCATGCGGGCGACCTCGACCAGGGTCAGGACCGGCGCGGTCGCGGAGGCCATCATCCGATCACCCCGCGCCGGGCCCCGAGCGCCTCGCGCGCCACCGCGCGATCGTCGAACGGAAGCACCCGCGCGCCGATCGTCTGGGTGGTCTCGTGTCCCTTGCCGGCGATGAGCACGACGTCGCCCGGCATCGCGGCGGCAATCGCCGCCTCGATCGCCGCGCGGCGGTCCAGCTCGACCACGAGCGCGCCACCGGAGGCCCCGGCCCCGGCTCCCGCCACAATCTCGGCCGCGATCGCCGCCGGCTCTTCGCTGCGCGGGTTGTCGTTCGTCACCCAGGCGACATCGCTGCCCGCGCCCGCCACCCGTCCCATGAGCGGGCGCTTGCCGCGATCGCGGTCGCCGCCGCAGCCGAATACGAGCAGCACCCGACCGGCGCCGTGCTCGCGCGCGGCGGCCAGCGCGCGCTCGAGCGCGTCGGGCGTGTGCGCGTAGTCCACGACGACCAGGAACGGCTGGCCCGCATCCACGCGCTCGAGGCGGCCCGGGACGGCGGGCATGGTCTCGAGGCCGCGCACGATCGCCTCGAGCGGGATCCGCAGCGCGATCGCGGCGGTGAATGCGGCCGCGGCGTTGTGCGCGTTGTGGCGGCCGAGCAACGGCAGACGCACCGGGATCTCCCCGGCCGACGTCCCCGCCCCGTCGGCGCGCAAAACCCAGGGGGTGTCCACCCGCAGCTGGAGCGCGAGACCGTCGGCGCCCGGCTTCAGGCCCTCGACGCTCACGTCGAGCGTCATCTCCGGCGCCGTCTCCGCGAGGTCCATGCCGTAGCGCATAACCCTGAGTCCGCCCCGCGCGGCCGCGGCGACCACCGCACCGGCGCTCGCGTCATCGGCGTTCACGATCGCGAAGCCACGCTCCTTCGCGGAGCCGTTCCGGCCGTCGAAGAGCATGAGCTTGGCGTCGAGGTAGCGCTCCATGGTGCCGTGATAGTCGAGGTGGTCGTGACTCAGGTTGGTGAACACCGCGACCTCGCACGCGAGCCCGAAGGCGCGTCGCTGGATCAGCGCGTGGCTGCTGACCTCGATCGCCACGCCGGTGACGCCGCGCTCCACCATCTCACCGAGGAGCCCGAACAGCTCGAGCGATTCGGGCGTGGTCAGGGCGGACGGCCGCTGCTCGTCGCCGAGGCGCACCCCGGTCGTGCCGATGACCCCGGCACGCCATCCGGCGGCGCGGAAGATGGACTCCAGCATCCAGGTGGTCGTGGTCTTGCCGTTCGTGCCGGTGATGCCCACGATCCGCAGCGCGCGGTCAGGATGCCCGTGGAAGCGGGCGGCCGCCTGCGCCAGCGCGCGGCGCGGCTCCTCGACCTCGACCACCGTGCGGCCTTCGATCGCGCTCCCGCGCCCGACCACCACCGCGGCCGCCCCGGCGGCCAGGGCCTGGCGCGCGAACCGCCCGCCGTCCTCGCGCTGCCCGGCGAGGCCGAAGAACACAGCACCCGGCGACACCCGGCGCGAGTCGTAGCACAATCCGGAGACCTCGAGATCGACGGGCCCGCTCACCGCATCCACATCGATCTCCTCCAGCAGCGTCGCGAGCGTCACGGCGTCCCCGCTTCCGCGGACCGGCGGCGCGCGGCGCGCGGCGCGGCCGCCGCGGTGGACCCGTCCGCGATCACGCCGTCGGTGCCCGGTCTGTCGTCGTGGATCTCGTAGGACGCGCCCGACATCCCCGACTCGCAATAGAGGACGCACGGCCCGCCCAGTGGGAGCTTCGTCCCTGCGATGGGCGACTGGCGGACCACCGTCCCGTTGCCGACGATCCTCGCCGCGACCTGGTGCGGCGCCAGCTTGCGCAGCGCTGCGCGCACCGAAAGGCCCGCGAGATCGGGCAGCCTGCGGTCCGCGGCATCCTCCGGCCGCGAGAGCCAGAGCGTGACCACGGCGCCGCGCTCGACCTCGGTGCCGGCCGCCGGTTCCTGGGTCAGCACCCGTGTCCCCTGGCCGGCGTTGCGCGCGCGCAGGTCGTACGCGGCCAGCCGCCGCTCGGCCGTGCGCGCCGGCAGCAGGCGCAGGTCGGGCACGACCACCGGCGCCGGCGCCGGCGGACGCGCGGCGACCTGGACGACTCCCGAACCCAGCGGGCCGCGCGGCAGCCGCCGCAGATCCGCCACCACGCGCCCGAATACCGGGGCGGCACATTCGCCTCCGTAGTACTTGGCACCCCGCGGCTCGTCGATGACGACGACGCCGACCATGCGCGGGGCCTCGGCCGGAGCGAACCCGGCGAACGAGGACAGGTAGAGGCCGCGGCCGTACGTGCCGACCGAGGCATCGTACTTCTGCGCGGTGCCGGTCTTGCCCGCGACCTGGATGCCGGGCACGCGGGCCGCCTTCGCCGTGCCGCTGTCCACGACGGCGGTGAGCATCTCGCGGATCAGCGCGCTGGTCTGCTCGCTGAACACGCGGTGGGACGCCTCGGGCGCGTAGCGGCGCACGGTCGTTCCGTCGGCGTCGCGGATCTCGCGCACCAGCATCGGGCGCATCATGACCCCGCCGTTGGCGATCGCGGCGTACGCCAGCGTGAGCTGGAGCGGCGTCACCGAGATCTCATGCCCGATCGCGATGGTCGGGGTCGAGCGCGCCGACCAGTGCTCTGGACTGCGCAGCCGGCCCCCCGCCTCGCCCGGGAAGGTGATGCCGGTGATGCTGCCGAATCCGAGCGCGGTGGAATACCGGTAAAGCCGCTCGGCGCCGACCAGGTTGGCGACCCGTCCCATGACGATGTTGCTCGACCAGCGCACGGCGTCGCGGAAACGGTAGCTCGCCTCCTTGTGCACGTCGTGGAAATTCGTCCCGGGCGCGACCGCGCCCACGCCGTCGGCGGAGGCCTCGAACACCTGATCGGGCTTGGCCAGGCCCTCTTCGAGCGCGGCGCCCACGACCACGGGCTTGTAGGTCGAGCCGGGCTCGAACTGGTCGGTGAAGTTCCAGTTGCGCGCCTTGCCCGGCTCGAGGTGCGGGGCAACCGCCGCCGCGAGCACCTCGCCGGTGCGGGGATCCATGAACATGGCGAACCCGCGTACCGCGCGCAGCTCCTTCACCGCCGCCGCCAGGTGGGTCTCGACGATGCACTGGAGGTCGGCGTCGAGCGTGAGCACGACATGCTGGCCGTCCTCGGGCTCACGCCGGAGGCCCCCGGGGAGCGCCATCGAGCGGCCGGCGCCGTCGCGGAACAGGGTGGTCCAGCCGGGGCGGCCGCGCAGCGCCGGGTCGAGCTGCAGCTCGAGCCCGTCCACGCCGTTGGCGTCGAGATCGGTCCGCCCGAGCAGCTCCGCCGACGCGGCACCCAGCGGATAGACGCGCTGCACCTCGGTCGCCAGGTAGACCCCGCGCTCGCGCCGCGCGGCGATCCGTTCGGCGAGTGCCGGCGAGATGCGGCGCTTGATCCACACGAACCGCGGACGTTTGGCGAACTCCCGGAGCAGCCGGGCGGGAGGCTCGTCGAGCAGGCCCGCCAGCGCACGCGCCGTGCGGCGCGGGTCGGCCATCTCGCGCGGAGCGCCCGAGACCGAGTAGGTCTTGAGGTCGCGGGCCAGCACGTGTCCCGCGCGGTCGAGCAGGTTGCCACGCGTCGGGCGGAGCAGCACGCGCTGCTCCTGATTCAAGTCCGCGCGCTCCGTGTAGTGGGCGTGGCGCACGACCTGGAGCCACCCGATCCGGAGCCACACCAGCACCAGCCCGAACAACAATCCGGCCGCAGCCACCAGCACCCGACTCTTGCGCATTTCCCTGTGGGCCAACTCCTTCCCTCCGTGGAACGGCGGTTCACGCAGACCGCCGGGCCGTCACAAGCGCGGTGCGGTGGTGCGGCCGGCATACACACTCCGGTCGCCCGATCCGATGTGGATGGTTGCCGGTCGTCAGTTCTCCGCGCGCACCCGCGCCGTGGCTTCCGGCACGATCGCGCGTGATGCCCTCTCCGCCCACGCCAGCACGGGGATGGCATCGCGATCCCGCTGCGGGGCGGTCGCCGACGCCAGATACGCGTTCGGCAACGCGACCACCTGCTGCGCCTCGGCAGGTGCCAGGCCCAGCCGCGACGCGAGCGGGGCGGCCTCGGAACGGGTCGTGCGACGCTCGAGGTCCGCGCGCACGAACGCGAGCCGCGCCTCCGCCTTCTCGAGCGCCGTCCGGTCATGCCCGAGGGCGAGGGACAGCTGGGCCACACGCGATCCGGCCCACACCTCGACCAGCAGCATCCCGACCACGACGGCGGCGATCAGCCACAATCCCGGCCGGGCGACCCGCATCTCGGACGTCTTCCATGACGGGCGATGAGCACGCGGCTGCTTCATGTCTGCTTCCTCCGGAAGGCGCGGAGCCGGGCGCTTCGTGCGCGCGGATTCGCGGCCTGTTCTTCTGCCGAGGGGGTCACGACAGTGCGGTTGAGTTCCTGCCACGGCCCCTCGGGGGGACGCTGCGGCGACAGACGGTGCACGCGGCGCGGGGTCTCCTTCGGCACCCCGCGCAGGTCCTGCTTGATCCTCCGATCCTCGCCGGAATGGTAGGCGAGGGTCACTACGACGCCGCCGGGCCGCATCATGTCCGGCAGCCATGCGAGTGCGGCCGAAAGCTCGACCGCCTCGTCGTTGATCCAGATGCGCAGCGCCTGGAACACGCGGGCGGTGCGGCGCGGATGTGGCCGGCCGCCCAGCACGTGGTCCACCAGTTCCGCGAGTGCTCGGGTCGTGGGGAGGACTCCGCGCCCTGCCGCGGTGACGATGGCACGTGCCAGAGGCCGACCGTTGCTCAGGTCTCCGTGCTCGCGCAGCACCGAGGCGAGTTCCTCTTCGCTCACCGAGGCCAGGCGGCGCCACGCGGGCTCGCCCCGGCTCGGATCCATGCGCAGGTCGAGCGGCCCCTCGCGCATGAAGCTCATGCCGCGACCGGGCTCGTCGATCTGGCGCGACGACAGGCCCAGGTCGAACAGCGCGCCCGTGAACGGGCGGCCGCCCGCCTCCAGGCCGCCCGCCTCCAGGCCGAACATCTCCGGGCAGCCCGCCGGGATCTCGCTGAAGGTGGCGTGGAGCAGGGTCACGCGATCCCCGAAGCGCAGCAGGCGGTCGCGGGACGAGGCGAGTGCTTCCGGGTCGCGGTCACATCCCAGCAGGCGAGCACCTGGCTCGGCGTCGAGCAGGGCCTCGGCATGTCCGCCCTCGCCCAGCGTGGCATCGAGGTAGAGGCCGGGACCGTTGCGGAGGAATTGGAGCACCTCGGCGACCAGGACCGGTTCATGAAGCGCGCTCACAGCCCGGCTCCGCCGCGCGCGTGCAGGTCTCGAGCAGGTCGTCCGCCGAGGCCCAGCAGCGCAGGTGGCGCTCGTGGCCCGCGAGCCGGAAGAGATCGCGCAGGTAGCGCGAGAGCCCGCATACGACCACCCCGCCCGAGCGCGAATCCAGGCGGACCAGCGCGTCGACCAGCGCCGTCAGGCACCGGAAGTCGATGTGCCGGACCTGGGCGCAGTCGAGCAGCACCTGGTCCACGTCACGCAGCGCCAGGTCCTCGAGGGCCCGCCCGAGGCGCACCGCGGCGATGGCGTCGATGCAGCCCCGCAGCGTGACCCGCGCGATCCGCGAGGCGCCCGCGGTCCCCCGCAGCAGCGTTCCAGGGAACGGCGGGCCCGGCCGCTCGTGCAGCTCCACGCGCGCGGAGGCGCCCGGCTGCCCGTGGCTGAGATCCAGGTTCAGCGCGAGCGCCGGGCGGACGCCCGGTTCAGCCGGGTGGACGGCCATCATGCTTCGTCCCCGAACAGACCGTCCGCAAGATCCTCGAAGCTGCCGGCCGCCTCGACCGCGGTCGCCGACTTCTCCTGGAACCGTGCCGGGTTCCAGATCTCGATGCATGAATCGGCCCCGTGCAGCACGGCATCCTTGCCGAGCGCTGCAAGGGCGATCAGTGCCGGTGGGATCGTGACCCGTCCCTGGGTATCCACCGTCACTTCCATGGCGTCCTTCAGGAATGCCCGCCTGAAGGCACGCGCCTTCGAATCACCGGGTGAGAATTTTCTGATCCTCTCGAGCATCCGCTTCCAGCTGTCCGGCGAGTACACCGCCACGCAGCCGTCGAATCCGCGGTTAAGGAAGAAGGTCGAGAGCGGCTTCCTCGGCGAGTCGCCACGACGCATCGTCGCGGGGATCGCGATCCGGCCCTTGTGGTCGATGGCATACGTGAAGGTCCCAATGAACGACGGCATCCGGCGCGGCCCTCAGGGCAGGTTCACCATCGATAACCACAAATCCCCATTTCTCCCCACGGCTCACGCACGTTAATCGAGCGATCGCATCAGTGTCAAAAGGAAATCTTCACCGGGCGAGAAATAATCCGGCGCGAGGCGTGCACGCGTGTGCAGCGTCGCGGATCGGCCGTCTGGCGACGCCGGGTGGAGCGTTTCGAGGCGGTCAGCGTCCGGCGCGCAGCGAGTCGAAAACGGTCCAGTCCACGCGATAGAAGGAGTAGACGACCGGCTCGGTCCGGGCGATGCCGAGGTTGGGGACGCCGGCCTCGCCGAGCGCGGTGAGGCATGGCGCCCAGGGACTCTCGGTCAGCAGGCGATAGCGGCCGGGCGCCCGGTCCACGAGATAGCCGGGCCGGGAAAAGGTGGCGAAGTCGAAGTTCGCCACCGTGACCTCGGGCTCGTCCCGCATGAGGTGCGGGACCATCGCCGGCGTGACGAGGCCGGCGAGATCCACCACCCTGCGACGGCTGAAGTAGCCGATCGCGCCGATGTCGGGGGTCGCGATCACCGCGTCGGGCGGGGTGTTGCGCTCGAACCACCGCCCCCATGTGATGAGACTCCCCTCCAGCGCGGGACTGTACGAGAGCACGTGCGGCACGACCTGCGCCCGGTACACGATCACGTTCTGCGCCAGGACCAGGATCAGGACCAGCGCCGCGGCGAGCGCGGCGCGTCGCGATCGCGCCGGCGTCGGGGCCTCCCCCACCCACCATCGCTCGGCCGCGCGCCACGCGAGCCAGCCCAGGATCGGCAGGAGCGGCAGCAGATAGCGGGAGAGCACGGGCACGCCGCGCAACGCGTAGAGCGCCGGGAGTCCGAACACCCACGCCCATGGGAACCACCGGGGAAGCCGTTCGACCACCGGGCCCGAGGGCAGGCGTGAACGCCTCCCTCCCGCCGCGGGCGGGCGAACGGCCACCACGACGAGCGCGATCAGGAGCAGGACCGCGAGCAACCCGTCGGTGGCGCCGACGATGCGGAACTGACGCCACAGGTTCTGGAGGTGGTAGGCGAGCCCCTCCCCGCCCGCCGTCTTGGCCGCGAGGGTCTGCGGCCAGAGGGTGCCGTAGTAGCCCAGAGCGAACGCCAGCCAGCCCCCATATAAGAGGACGGGCCCGAGGGCGCCGGCGACGAGTCGGGTGGCGCCGTCACGCCGCCACGCGCCCGCCATGAGCAGCGCCCCCCAGAGGAGCATCAGGAACACGCCTTCGGGTCGGGTGAGCGCGGCGAGCGACCACAGCACGCCCGTGAGCAAGGCGCGCTCCCCCCACCTTGGTCCCGAGGTGAACGCCACGAAGCCGGCCAGGGTGAACGCCACGGCGAGCGGGGCCTCCATCCCCGACAGCGACCAGCGCAGCATCCAGGCGTTGGCCGCCCACGCCAGCGTCCCCGCGGCCCTGAGCGCGGGAGTGCGCACGGTCTGGCGCAGCAACTGGAACATGAACGCTATTGAGATGAGGGTCGCGACCGCGCCCAGTACACGCGCGGCCTTGAGCCCGTCGAGTCCGAGCGCCATCGCGGCCCCCAGCAGCAGCACCCACAGCGGGCTCGTGCTGCCGTAGACCCGCTCGCCCGGGTTGAACACCGGCCCGTTCCCGTCGGCCAGGTGCCGCGCGTACTGAAGGTGGATGAAGGTATCGTCGGTGACGTAGCCGCGCAGCGGCCACATGAGCGTGACCGCCAGCGCGAACCCGGCCGCGAGCGCCACGGCCTCGATCCCCATGGGCTCGGAGGCGGGCTCGGAGACCGGCTCGCGCCCGTCCGGCGGCCGGTTCACGCGCCGCCCTTCGTCAGGCCGTTCAGCAGGCCCGAGAGGCGCACGGCAAGTGCTTCGCGCGTGTGCTCCGCGAGCCACGCCGGACGCGGGTCGCGCGCGCGGCGCCCGTCCTTCCACGCCAGATACCGTCGTTCGATGGCGTCGGTCATCGCCGCGCGCTCGCCCGGCGGCACGACCTCCCCGCCCGCGCGTCGCACCAGCGCCGCCGCCTCGTCCTGCGCATCGAGCATCGCCAGCACCGGTGTTCCCGCGTCGAGATACTCGTAGAGCTTGCCCGGGACCATCGTGCGGTAGCCGGCTCCGCGTGGCTTCCACAACAACAGCAGATCCGAGCGGCGCTGGAGGGTCCGGGTCGCCTCGTGCGCCAGCGGGCCGGTGAAGCGGACGATGCCGGTGAGCCCGAGCGCGATCGCGCGATCGGCATGGCCGCCCTCGAACGGACCGGCGAGCTGGGCACGCACCCGGCGGCGCGCCTCGGGCCGGCGCGCGAACAGGTCGTGAAGGGCTTCGAGGAACACATCGGTGTCGGGCATCTGCGAGAGCGTCCCGGTGAAGGCGAGGGTGAAGAATTCCGCCGCGGCGGGATCGTTCGCCCCCGCCGGTGGGGCGCCCGCCGCGCCCGGCGTATCAGCTGGAGCGGGCTCGTATCCGTTGGGCAGATGCTCGAGCCGGCCCGGGAGCCTGACCGCGTCCGACTTCGTCTCACCCGTGGGGCGCGCGTCGGCGCGCCGGCGAAGATCCTCGGCGTGGGTGCGCGACGCCGCGAGGACCAGGTCGGCGTTGGCCAGCACGCTGCGCTCCATCGCGGCCTGCCGGGCGCGGTGCCA
>JBKJXJ010000264.1:0-2686 GCA_046716125.1 Candidatus Eiseniibacteriota bacterium | reverse complement strand
TCGCCCGCCCTCTTCAGCGGGGTGGCGTGGGGCACGGGGTCCGTCCTCGCCCAGACCCTCGAGCGGGCGAAGCAGGCAGGCCTCAGTGTCGAGATGCTGGGAACGCTCGGCGACATCGATACGCCCGAGGACCTCGTGCGCTTCATCGCCCGAAGGAGCGTGTCGGCGCCCGGACCGGGCGCGAGGACGGAAGCGGCCCTGAACGCGATGGGACTCCTGCCGCCCCGAAGCTGAACGGCTTCGCGTGATCCTGGCTCGCTAATTCAGCGAATCGAGCGGCGGCGCCTGCTTCCCGCTGGCCTCGACGACGCGCTGCATCGCCTCCATCACCGCCGGCTTCATGTTGTCCGGCGGCGAGGCCTGGAGCGCGCGGTGGAAGTACTCGAGCGCCCCCTCGGTGTCACCGCGGCGCTCGTGGACGATCCCAAGGTTGAAGAGCGCGAAGGGCTGGTGAGGCTCCCGGGCCAGCGCCAGGTGGAAGAGCCGCTCGGCCTCCTGCGGCACGCTCAGGTTGTAGTAGCACACCCCCAGGTCCACGATCGCCGTGATCAGGCTGGAGTCCGCGCGGACCGCCGAGCGGTAATGGATGATCGCTTCCGACCAGTTGCCGGTGTCGAACAGGATGTCGGCGAGCCCGACGCGCGCGCGCGTGTCCGTCGAATCCCTCTCCAGCGCGGCACGGAACGCGTCGGCCGCCTTCTGCTGCTCCCCGTTCGAACCCTCGACCTGCGGGTCGTTACGCGCCAGATTCGCCTGGACGGCGATGAGCACCAGCAGGAGCGCGAGGAACGCCCCCACCCCGAGCCACAGCGAGAGCGCAACGTTGGACTGGGGGCGAGGGCGCCGCGGCCGGATCGGGCGGACCCGCCGGATCAGGAGGGGCGCCTCAGCGTCGGGCGGAGTGGACTCCACTGGAGGGGGCGCGGGCTCGGTTTCGGGCCCGGCCGCGCCCTCGACCAGCGGGAAGTGACACCGCTCGCAGTACGTGCTCCCGGCGGGACTGTGATGCCCGCAATCCGGGCAATGGATGGTCTCGGACATGGTTTGCTTCGCTGCTCCTTGATCACGTTCGCTGCTGTCGGCCGGGTCGCGGCACTATAGGCACGCGCTCATGGGAGGGGCAAGCCGACCCCGCGCGCGCACGCGGCAGTGCTTGACCCTTGTTTCGAGCGGGTGCTAGCGTCGGCTCCCTCGATGGCTTCCCACCGCTCCGCGCTCGCGTTCGCCCTGCTCCTCGCGTGGCCCGAGGCCGCCCGGTCCGACGAGACCCGCCTCACCATCCTCCACACCGCCGACGTGCACGGCACGTTGACGGCCTGGGACTACCTCGCCGACCGGCCGGCCGCTCGCGGGCTCACGCGCGTCGCCACGCTCGTGCGCGGGGTGCGCGCCGAGGGGGCGCCGGTGCTGCTGCTGGACGCCGGCGACGCCATGCAGGGCTCACCGCTGGAGACCATCTGGCGCGCCGGCTTCACCGAGGGCAAGGAGCCCGTGATGACGGCCATGACCCGGATGGGCTACGACGCCATGGCCGTGGGCAACCACGAGTTCAGCTTCGGGCTCGGGGCCATGGGGCGAGCCCGGGCTGACGCCGGGTTCCCGTGGCTCGCCGCCAACATCACGCGCGCCGACGGGACCCCAGCGTTCGACCGATCGCTGGTGAAGAAGTTCGGCGACCTGCGGGTCGGGGTCGTCGGCCTGTGCACCGAAGCGGTGCCGTCGCTCGAGGATTCGGCGAACCACGCGGGACTGCGGTTCCTGCCCGCGGTGGCCGCGGCCCGCGACGAGGTCGCGCGTCTGAGGGCCGAGGGGCGCTGCGACGCCGTCATCGTGCTCGCCCACACCGGGCTCGGCCGCCCTCCGCGCGCCGGGGACGGCGATGGATCCGCCGAGGATGTCGGCCAGCGGATCGCCCAGGAGGTGCCGGGCATCGATGTCCTGATCCTGGCGCACACCCACGTGGTCATCGACTCCGCCCGCGTCGGCGCCACGCTCGTCACCCAGGCCGGCCGGTGGGCGGAGGGGCTGGGTCGCGTGGATCTCACGTTCACGCGCAACGCGACCGCCGGCGGGTCCACCGGCGCCGCGCGTTGGACTGTCGCCGCCCTGCGTTCCAGCGTGATCGCGGTCACCGATTCAGTCCCGACCGATCCGGCGCTCGACGCGTTCGCCGAGCCCTATCACCGGGCCACGCTGGCGGCGCTGGCCGAGACCCTCGGCGTCGCCGAGCGCGAGATCGGCGCCCCGGGCGGACGGCTGGAGGATGGTCCGCTCTGGGAGCTCATCCACCGGGTCCAGCTCGACGCCACGCGGGCCGACGTCTCGCTCGCCGCGCTCTTCGATCCCTCGGTGCGGATCGCTGCCGGTCCGGTGACGCTGCGCGACGCGATGGCGATCTACCCGTACGACAACACCCTCGCGGTGGTCGAGCTGACGGGCGCCGAGCTCAAGGCCACGCTCGAGCGCTCGGCGGCGTACTTCTCGGCGCGGCCCTACGCGTTCGAGGAAGGCGCGTCGCTGGTGGACTCCACGGTCGCGGGCTTCAACTACGATGCCGCCGAAGGCGTGGGCTACGAAATCGACCTCACCCGTGCGCCGGGCGACCGCATCCAGCACTTGACGCTGCGCGGCGAGCCGCTCGGCCCCGAGCAGCGCCTGCGCGTGGCGATCAACAGCTATCGGATGA
>JBKJXJ010000263.1:0-6362 GCA_046716125.1 Candidatus Eiseniibacteriota bacterium | reverse complement strand
GCGGGCCGGGTCTTTGTTTTAAATCCCCCCCCCCCCCCCCCCCCCCCCCCCCGCCCCCCCCCGGGGGGCCCGCGCCGGCGGGCGGTTCATCCCACATCCCTGGTGTGCCATCGATCGCATCCTCCGATTCCCTTCGTCGGTTACCGGTACTGGGCGCCGAGCAGCACCCAGAGGTTGAACTGACGTATCTCTTCGGCGGTGAGGGCCGGGCTCGCCGGATGCGACCCCTGCCCCGCGCGCGTGCCCAGGCCCATGACGTAGTCGATGAGCAGCGAGCGCCGCGGGAACGCCGGGTCCACGACCTGGTGGGCAGCGATCATCCCCTCGCCCGACAGGTTGATGTAGCCGCGCGGGAAGATGCGGTTCATCTCGGTCGTGTCGGGCACCGCGCTCAGGTCGAGCGTCGTGCCGGCGCCCGCGACCGTGTCCACGCCGGCGTAGTGGCAGCTCGCGCACTTGGCGGCGACGATCGGCCCGATGGTCTGCTGGTAGTTGATGATCTGCCAGTTGGCCTTGGCGACGTTCAGGTCGTGCGCGGGGAGCATCCCGGCCATCGGCGTCGGGTTGGTCACGACCGGGCCGCCGGCGGCGCGATCCTCGTGGCAGCCGACGCACTTGTTGAACTCCTCACCCGGGCGCACCGCGAGGTGGGTGCGTTTGACCACGAACCCGCGCCCGTTCTGGTCGAGCGTGGCGAAGCTGATCGGCGTATTCGCCGGCACCTTGATCCGGAACGAGCCGTCCGACTGGACCGGCGCGAAGCCGATCAGCGCGCGTTTCTCGAAGTCGTTCGCCGAGAAGTTGTTCGGCTCGCCCGCCATCGTGGGTCGGGCCGCGATCACCGCGATGCTGTCGATCGCGTCCACGCCTTTCTGCGGGCGCTCCTGTCCGTCATTGGTGCCGCGGTTGAACACGTCCTGGGCGAGGAACACGCCGTAGTCCACGTTCCGGTCCACTACGGTCGGGATGATCGGCGGCTTGGCGCGCGGCGCCAGCAGCTGGGCGTCGTACTCGTTCATGGTCGGGTCGTTGTAGAGGAACGTCATGTCCGCGAGCGTGAACGTCGCGGGGCTGGAGACCGTGCCGGCGCCGGCCTGGGTGACCGAGAAGGTGTAGAGGCCGTAGTCGGGAGCACCCAGTGTGCCGGCGTTGCCTTCATTGGCGGCGGGCAGCGAGTAGGAGGCGACGTACCGGTTGCCACCGATCGCCTGCGGGTACTTGAAGGCGCCGTAGGGCCACGGCGCGCCGTCGTTGTTGACCTGCACCGTCACCACGTCCCAGTGGTTGTTGGACGGGCCGACCACCGGATCGGCGGGACCCTGTTCGGTCTTGAGGATGGCGAGCGGGCCAGCGTCCTCCTCGATCATCGTGGACTCGATCGCGAGCAACCGGCCGTCCGGGGTCGGCGTCGGGTGGAAGAAGTTGCGCCCGTGGGGCCCGTACAGATGGAACGTGCCTGAGCCGTCCGGGTTGGTGAAGAACACCGGGAAGCGGTTCATCGTCCCGAAGTGCTCCCACCGCGTGAACATGATCCGGCCGTCCGGCAGCAGCGTCGGGTCGAAGTCGTCGCTCTGGTTGAAGCTCACGCGCTCGAGGTTGGTCCCGTTGGCGTCGCACACGTAGAGGTGCTCGGAGGGGGCGTGGTTGTACTCGTCCATCTCGCCGGCGCGCGAGCTGGTGAACATGATCTGGCCGTTGGGCAGGTAGAGCGGGTCGTAGTCGTGCCCGCCGCCGCTCGTGACCTGGCGCAGGCCGGTGCCATCCGGGCTGATCTCGTAGATGTTGCGGTTGGAGCCGCCCGGCGGCCGCATCGAGAACAGGATCCTCTTGCCGTCGAACGAGACGGCGGGATCCGAGATGCTGGCGCCGGTGAAGTTGGTGATCGGGGTGACGATGCCGTCCGGCGAGATGGGCGAGAGCTTGTAGAGATTGCCCTCGGCCCAGGTGCGGTTGAGGGTCTCCTCGGCCGGCGTCTTGACGAACACCAGCGCTTCGGTGGTCGTCTCGGGCTGGATTAAGTCGTCCGGGGCGCTGTCACGACAGCCCGTGATGCCGGCGGCGAGGAGGATCCCCGCGGTCAGCAGCGCGAGCGTGGTCAGCGTTGCGGGGTGGTGCGGTCGTTTCATCATGGGGTACGGATGCCCTCCGGCTTGAGGTCCGTGGGTCACGGCCTGATCGAGCGATAGAACGCGAGACCGATCGTCTGCTGGTAGTAGTCGTAGGCGACGGTGCCGTCGCGGTCGCGCTCGCGACCCAGCACGGTCGCGCGCCTCAGATCGGCGCGCACGGCCAGGTCGCCGCGGATGTAGAACTCGAGCCCGCCACCGATCGTGAGGGCGTTCTTGGTCACCGGGGCGGCATTGAGGGACTGCCCCGGGAAGACGAGCATCATCCCGTAGCCGCCGCTGACGTAGGGCTGCAGGCGGCCGGAGAGCGGACGGCGCACGATCGCGCTCAGCATGTGGAGCGCCGCGTGGACCGACTGGCCCGGGTTGTGGCCGATGGACCACTCGTAGCCGAGCCACGAGTTCGGGTGGTACGTCACGCGCGCCACGAAGAGGTCCTTGGAGCCGAGGGAGCCGTAGCCCGGGCTGAAGGACAGACGGTTGCGGAACGGGCGCACGCCCGAGGGGACGCGGAACGGGTGGTGGGCGACCTCCGGGACCAGTGCCTCGAGGCCGTCCTTGTCGAACGCAGGCTGCACCGGTTCTGCTTCGGCGTTGGTGTCGGCGAAGGTGACCTCGGGCGCTTCGGCGGTGCTGTCCGCCTCGCCCGGGACCGTGTCGGCATGTGCCGGGACCGCGCACGCCGTCGCGAGCGCGCCGAGCATCGCGAGGATGAGCCAGCGCCGCGGCATCACTGCGCCACCCCGGCCATGATCCAGGCGAGGATGGCCTGGTAGTCGGCGTCCGACGTCGAGGCAAATGGCTTGACGCTGTGAGGCGTGCCGCCCGCCGCCAGCGCCAGCGGCTCGGTCAGGATCGGGCTCGCGTTCCGGTTGGAGGCCGAGACCTGGAGGACCACCTGGTCGAAATCGAACCGGGCGTCCTTGGCCCCCGGCGGTGAGAGCTCGAGGGAGCCGCGGATCCCGCCGCCGTGGCAATCGCCGGTCGCATCGCATCCGTGCGCGACGAGCACCGGCTCGACCGTCTGCTCGAACCGGGCGAAGTCGAGGACCAGGGTCTGTCCCCCGCCGGGCGGATCGGGCGGCGCGGTGGGCGGACTGCACCCCTGCACCACGCCCGGCAGGACGCTCAGGACGAGCGCGAGCGGGGCGATGGTGCGGCGGACCCTCCGATGCGCAGACACGATGCCCGACCTCCAATTCGTGCAGGAACGGTTCTCGCCTGATGCGATTTGACCGGAATCCCGAGGGAGTCCGGGCTCGCCAGCCAGGACATTGGAAAGCAACGGCTTACGCCGCTGCGCGCCAGGTTCTGCCCGCCGTCCGTGGGGAGGAATCCGTCTGTTCCCGCAAGGACCGGGCCGCAGACGTTCGCGCGCGTATGGCGCCGTGGGGAGATGCGCCGGCGCCGTTCCCGCCGGGCTCTGCTAGAAATATCGAATTCGGATGAAGGACTGTGCGGCCGGCTCGAGTATCAATCGATCGCGCAGCGTCTGTTCCACCCACATGGTATCGACGTTGCCGGTTCCGGGCTGGATCAGGACGGCGTCGAGGTGGCCGAGCGCGCGGGCCCTGCGGCGCGCCTCGAACGGCCCCATCACGAACAGGGGGGTGTCCCACCCGTCGCACTCCATCGCGCTCGGAGACACCACCGTGACCGAGATGAGTCCGGACGAGGGCCGGCCGGTGCGCGGATCCATGATGTGACCGTAGGTCCGGCCGTCACTGGCGACGAACTGTTCGTACTGCCCCGAGGTGGAGATCGCCTGGCCGTCGAGTGTGAGCCTCGCGAGGTACGGGACGCGATCGCGCGGGTCGCGAATGCCGATCCGCCAGCCGCGGGCGCCCGTTGATCCGGGCGGGCCGCCCATCGCGACCATGTTCCCGGACAGGTCGAGCAGCGCATCGGTGACGCCGTGGGCCTTGAGGCTCTCGGCCGCCACGTCCACCGCGTATCCCTTGGCGATCCCCCCGAGGTCGATCCGCACGCCCGGGTCGTCGAAACCCAGCATCCGGGTGGACAGGTCGTAACGCACGCGCTGCGCGCCGACCCGGGCCAGCGCCGCCCGGATCTCGTCCTCGGAGGGCACGCGGCGGGGACCACCGAGGAATCCCCAGGCGCGGACCAGCGGCTCGACGGTGATGTCGTTGGCGCCGCCGCTCTCGCGCCACAGCCGGAGCGACGCCTCGAGGACGGCGCCGACCTCCGAGTGGACCCGCGTGGGGGCGAGGGCGGCATCGCGATTGAGCCGGGCGACCTCGCTGGTCGTGGTCCAGTTGCTCATGAGCGAATCCACACGCTGGAACACGGCCAGCGCGCGGCGCGCCGCGGGGGCGGCCGCGCCGGAGTCGTCCGTGGCGATCGTGACCCGGACATGGGTGCCCATCGTGCGCGCCGCCCACGAGACGGCACGCCGAGGGCTCGTGTCCGCGGATGCGCCGCCCCGGATGGGCGCCCCTCCGATCGGGAGCGCGACGAGCAGGAGGATCGCGAGGGAGACCATCCTGCGATCGTGACGCCCGTTCACCGCCTGGACCCGCATGGCAGCCTCTTCGTGGACTGTGGGATAATCGTGACGTGATCGACCCGGACCGGAACGCCGCGCCGCCGAGCGGCGCCTCGTCCACAAGGGGATCGGCAGGGTTCGCCCCGGCCCGCACCCCGGCGGTGTTGCTCTCCGCGCTGCTGCTCGCCCCGACGCTCGCCAACGCCAGGATGCTTCGCGTCCCCGAGGACCATCCGACGGCGCGCGCGGCGGTCGCGGCCGCGGGGAACCGGGACACCATCCTGTTCGCGCCCGGCACGCACCAGGGCGGCGCATTCGTGGACCGGAAGTCCCTCACCCTGGCCTCGCGGTTCATGACCACCGGCGACACGTCGCTGGTCTCCCGGACCGTTCTCCGCGGCGCCGCGGACGGCATGTGCGCCGGCCTCCCCGGATGCGTGGGCGGCTCGGTGCTGGAGTTCGGCGCGGCCGCCCACGGCAGCGCGGTCATCGGCCTCACGATCACCGGCGGGGACGACGGCATCCGCTCGCAGGCCATGGTGGACATCACGAGCTGTCACATCGTCGGGAACGGCGACGGCGTGGACTTCGTCTCGGGCTCGGGCGGGACGTTCCGGGGCTCGCTGTTCGCGTGGAACAGCGATGACGGGATCGATCTCAACGGCCGCATCCAGGCGCGGTTCATCGACAACGACATCCGCGAGAACAAGCAGGACGGGGTCGAGTACCGGCTGCATGCCTACCGCGGACCGACCCAGACCATCGAGTTCATCGGCAACCGGATCGTCGGCAACAAGAGCGACGGCATCCAGCTCATCGATTATCCGGGCCTCTCGAACCGGGTCATCCGGATCGAGGGGAACCTGTTCAGCGCCAATGGCGACGCGGCGGTGGGGTGCCTCCCGGATGGGCGGACGATCGAGGACTTCGGCGGCGCGCCGGTCGTCGAGCGCGTGTTCGTGATCGGCAATACCTTCGCCGGCGAGCGCCACGGCCTGATCGGGGGCGAGAACGTCGTCGCCCTCAACAACATCTTCACCCGCATCCGGGAGAGCGCGCTGCGCCGGGTGAAGGGGGGCTCGGTCGTGTCCTCCAATCTCTTCTGGAAGAACCGGGCCGATCTCGATGAGTGTACGATCGAGCCGTCCGGCGTCGTCCGGGCGGACCCCAGGCTGGATCGGGCAAGTCTGCCCGGGGCGGGCAGTCCGGCGATCGACGGAGGGGTCTCGTTCTTTGCCTGGCGGGGCGACACGCTGCTCGACATCCCGCGCACCGGGTACGCGGGCCGGGCTCCCGATCTCGGCGCGATCGAGGTCGGCCGGCCGGTGCGGCGCTCCAACTGAGGGCCGCAGGTCTCCGGGGGGGATGCCGCCGGACGCGGATTGCGATAGATTGGCCGGCCATGCCCCTCGCCCACCCTGAACCTTGGCTGCTCACGATCCCCGCCCCGGC
This sequence comes from Candidatus Eiseniibacteriota bacterium, assembly GCA_046716125.1. GTDB lineage: Bacteria > Eisenbacteria > RBG-16-71-46 > RBG-16-71-46 > RBG-16-71-46 > WS-11. Next base: position 278 of record JBKJXJ010000263.1, on the reverse strand, counting down.
GGAGCCTTCGCCATGCCGCTGACCGCCGGCGCGCGCATCGGCGTCTTCGAGATCGAGGCCCCGATCGGCGCGGGTGGCATGGGCGAGGTGTACCGGGCGCGGGACACCCGTCTCGATCGCGTGGTGGCCATCAAGGCGTTGCCCGAGGCGTTCGTCCGCGATCCCGAGCGGCTGGCCCGCTTCGAGCGCGAGGCGCGGCTGCTCGCATCCCTCCAGCATCCCCACATCGCCGGCATCCATGGTCTCGAGGACGTCATGGGAACGCCGCACCTCGTGCT
>JBKJXJ010000262.1:0-17562 GCA_046716125.1 Candidatus Eiseniibacteriota bacterium | reverse complement strand
TTCCCATCCCTTGAGGCTGGTCCTGGTGGGCCCGAAGAAATCGTAGAACGAGGCGCGATTCCAGCGCAGCCGCGCCTTGAGCCCGCGATGCTCGACCCCGGCGGCGACGTGCCAGCGTTCGTCCGAGGCGAGCGAGCGCTCCGGCGAGTACGAGGCCGAGAGCGACATCCGCCAGGTGGCGAGCGGGTCGTCGGTGGTCAGGAACGCTCCGAACGCGGGATGGTCCTTGTACGCCTCGACGATCGGCACGACCGAGTTCAGGCGCAGATTCCCGAGCGCGTGATAGGGCCGTTCGCTGGCGCCCAGCGAGTCGAGCGCGATGCTCGCCGGGGAGGGCGTCTTCCAGGTCTCGAGCACCGGGTGACGGGCCACCGTCTCCGCGCCGAGGAAGGTGATCGCGCTCACGTCCTTCAGCGGGCGCCCCTCGATCGCGGCGGGAACGAATCCACCCCCCGCGTATCGAAACACGATGAGCGAATCACCGCCCAGAGGGATCGGGCGGAAGAACCCGGTCTCGGCGTTGGTGAGGATATCGAGCGAATCGGATGCGAGGTCGTAGCGGAAGATATTGGACACGCCGGTGTAGTACGAGCTGCCGACCACCGCGTCGCCCCCGGGCGTGAACACGAAGTTGGCCGGGATCGAGCTGCCGAAGTCGTGCAGCACGCGCGAGGTCGAATCGCCGCGCCTCAGCGCGTCGACCTCCCAGAGCCGGAGCGAGTGCCGGCCGCTCACCTCGCCCATCGAGCCCACCAGCCGCCGGCCATCCGGGGAGATGTCCAGGTCGTACACGTCACGCCCGTATGGGAACGACATGACCTGGTTGATCTCACGCCAGGGATGTGGGATGCGCACGATGGTCGAGATGCCGTTGAGATGCCGCACGCCCCAGAGCGAGGAATCCGGGGACGAGAACGCGAGGTCGCCGACTCGCGCGTCGCGGATCAGCGTGCGCGAGCGCCCGGTCGCGGGATCGAGCGCGCACAGGTCGCGCCATTCGTTGTTGTCCGCGGTGTGGAAGAGGGTGCGAGAACGCGCGTCCCAGGCGAGCGACGACACGAAGTAGAGGGCCGGGCCCCGTACCTCGTGGAGGGGGCGCGGCTCGCCGCCGTCGAGCGGGATGGCGGCGATGTGCGCGACCTTCCCCGGGTGGAACACCGCCGCAAGCATCGTCCCCGTGGCGGGATCCACGAACGCGCGCGAGACCGACCCGAGCGGCCGGGGCGAGAGGTCGCGGTACGGAGTGACCGGGTGGCGACGCACCGAATCGAGGTTGGCCTGCTGGAACCCGTGCTCGAACGAGACCCACTCGCTCCAGGCGTCGCCGAGCGACGTGCCGAACGCCTGGCGGAACTGGCCCGCGTAGTATGCCCGGGACCCCGGGCGGCGCCCGACCCACTCCACGAACTGTTCGGGCGAGTAGCGGTAGGCGAGCCAGGTGGAGAACCGTGTGCCATAGAGGTAGGCGTTCACGCCCGCCTGGAAGTCCACCTTCATCCCCTCCGACTCCAGCCCGAGCGGGTCGTAGAACGGGATACCGTCGCGCACCATCGCGCGGAACACCATCTCGTCCCACGGCCCCTGCGCGCGGCCCAGGCCGCCCGACATCCAGGTCTCGAAGAACACGGCCGTGCCCTCGCGGTGCCAGCGCGGAGCGCCGCGGCGAGGCAGGGTGAGGTAGCCGTAGAGGATGGTCTCCGGATGCTCGCTGGTCTCGCGCACCTTGCCCCGCAGCAGCCCGCGCATGAAACGATCCACGCCGGCGGCCCCATCGAGCGTCACGATGTGGGCCAGCTCGTGGTTCATCGCGAAGTGGATGCGTTCGTTGGCCGGGCCGGTCTCGTAGACGAAGTTGGCCGGCGCGAGGTGGATGAGCATCCCGTTCTTCGGGCTCGCCCAGGCGGCGGCGTTCCCGTAGTCGGCGCTGTCGTCGAGGATGACCGTCACCTTCTCGGACGGGGTCCACCCGAACGTCGCGGCATGGAAGCGGAACGAGTTCTCGAAGCAGCGCGCCGTGTAGGACGCGATGAACCGCTGGGCGGGAGAATGGTAGATGAGGCGCAGGTGCGGTGTCTCGAGGATGCGGAACTCGGCCCGCGCCACGGGCGCGGCGACGAGCGGCAGGAGCGCCCCGGCCAGCATCGCGAGCGAGCGGACGATCAGGGACGGGCCCAGGGACCCGCGCTTGCGCGCGCCGGCAGACTCGGGCGTGCGCGCCAAACGACCGGGTGCGGCCTCCGCCATGGCGAACCTCCGGGCATGAAAGCACGAAAGACCCCGTCGATCGGAACCGGGGTCCTTCGCACCTGGAACTCACGGGCGCCGCGGCCGCGCGCCCGGATCTCGGATGTTACTCGATGGCGGTCGGAATCGCCTTGCCCAGCTCTCCCATCTCGGCCAGCTTCTGGAACTCGGCCATGGCCACGATCTTCTCGTAGTCGGCGTTCGCCAGCAGCGTCTGGAACTCGGCCAGCGGGAGGATCTTCTGGAACTCCTCCAGCGCCACGATCTTGCCGAAGTCCGCCGTCGCGACCAGCGTTTGGAACTCGGCCATGGACGCGATCTTCTCGTAATCGGCGGTCGCCAGCAGCGTTTGGAACTCGGCCATCGGGACGATGGTCTGGAACTCGGCCAGAGCCACGATGTTCTTGAACTCACCCAGTGCCATGATGTTCTTGAACTCCGCCGATGCCTCGAGCTTCTGAAAGTCAGCCTTGGCGACGATCTTCTCGAATTCGGCGAACGTCGTGACCTTCTCCATGTCCGCCATCGCCATCAGCTTCTCGAACTCGGCGTTCTGGACCACCTTCTCGAAGTCGGCGTTCTGCGTCAGCTTCTCGAAGTCGGCGTTCGCGACCAGCGTCTGGTACTCGGCGAGCGGGGCCAGCTTCTCGAACTCCGCCATCGCCGTGACGTTCTGGAACTCGGCGAGCGGGGCCAGCTTCTCGAACTCGGCCATCGTCGAGACGTTCTGGAACTCGGCGTTGGCCGCGAGCGTCTGGTACTCGGCGATGAGCGCGATCTTCTGGAACTCCGGATTGGTCGCGATCTTGTGGAACAGGTCGCTCTGGACGAAGGCCTGGAGCTGCTGATCGGTCAGCGCCACGTCCTTGTCGCTGATCTGATTCGAGGCGTACCGCTTGGCGGCGCCGATCGCGCCCTCGGTGCCCTCGGACGGCACCTTGACGCCTCGGAGCGCCACGAAGCCCAGGATGACGGCGATCCCCACGATGCTCGTGATGATGAGATTGCGCTTGCTGCTCATGGCGGCATTCCTCCTTTTCAGTTGGCCCGCTTCCGGCAGGGGCGGCACCGGGCCCGGGCTGGACATCGGGATTAGCGATCCTGTCTGCTTCGACTGCGGCGCCGCCTCACCGAGGCAGGCGGAGTATCACCTCTTCGTCACCACCGCCCGCGCTCAACGTCGCGCGCACGGCACTTCCACCACTCACGAACTCCTCGAACGACAACTCGATCCCCGCGGCGGCCGGGAGCGGCAGCGTCACGCGTCCCGGGGCCGGATCGAAGGTGGGTGGATCCGCGCTCTCCCAGCGAAGCCCGACCAGTCGGCTGGCCGCCGGATCCCAGGCGAGCGTCACCGTGCCGGGGGTCTCGTCGCGCGCGTCGAGGCGCACGATGGTCTCGCCCGCGTCGCGTCGCGCCGACAGCTCCACGTGGGCGCCGCCATGATCGAGCGTCGCCGACGAGAGGCTGGCCGGCGCAGGCGCGGCCGGAGGCAGGCTCGCGCTCGTGACGGGCGCGAGATCGCGCCCCGAGCGCAGGCCCCCCATGATCACCCCGAGTCCGACGACGCCGATCGCGAGCCCCGCCGCCACCGCGCCACCGAGCGCGAAGGCCGGGCGCACCTGGATCGCGGCGGTGATGAAGGAGAGCCAGCTCCCGCGCTCGCTCCGACGCGGGGCATCGGCCCGCGCGTCGCGGATCAGCGCTTCGTGGAGCCCGGCGGGCAGGGTCTCGAGACCCGCGCCCGAGAGTCCGGCCCGCGCGGCCTGGAGGTCCTCCCAGCGATCGCGCAGCTCGGGATCGGCGGCGGCGAGCGCTTCGAGCCGCTCACGCTCGGCGGCGCCGGCCCGCCCATCGAAGGCCAGATCGGAGAGGCGTTCGAACTCGTCGTGGTTCATGAGTGGTTCACTCCTCGTCGCTTCAGGATCCGCCCCAGCCGCTGGCGAGCCTCGAACAACCTCGATTTGGCCGTCTGTTCCGTGATCCCCAGTGCCTCGCCGATCTCCGCCAGCGAACGGTCGAGCCAGTGTCGCAGCACCAGCACCTGCCGATCGTCCTCCCTCAACTCGAGCAGCGCCGCCTGCACCACCTCCGCGATCTCGCCCCGCTCCGCCCGCGCGTCCGGTCGTTCCGCCGGATCCTCGCGCGACGCGTCGAGGGCCACTTCCTGGCGCCGACTCCTCAACCGGTCGATGCTCTCGTTGACGGCGATCCGGTAGATCCAGCTGAAGAACCGCCGGCGCGGATCGAAGGAGTCGAGGCCCCGAAAGGCCTTTAGAAAAACCGCCTGGGTGATGTCCCGGGCCTCCTCGCGATCCCCGGTCATCCGGAACGCGAGGGTGTAAACGACCCGCTGATAGACGGTGACCAACTCCTCACGCGCCCCGGCCTCGCCGGCCTGACAGCGCTGCACGAGCGCGCTCTCGTCACTTGCTTCCATCAGTACGGCCGCCACTCCGGAGGGTTGGAGGATTTTTGCCCGCGGCCTCCTGGCATCCGGGCGCCAGGGGGTGGTCCTGACCGCTACTCGATACCCAGCATCTGGGCCAACCCGGCATATTTGAACACGTTACGGACACGGGGCTGGACCGGGTGAAGGCGGAACGTGTGCCCGAGCTTGTTCAGCCGCTGCAGCGTCACGAGGATCACGGCGATCCCGGCGCTCGAGATGTACTCGAGCTCCGAGCAGTCCGCCACGATGGATCCCTCGAGGCCGGCGAACGCCGGCATGGCGCGGTCGGCCTCGTCCCCGTCGAGCCTCCCGACGAGGCGCACCGTGCCCTCCGGACCCGGGTCGAGGCGGAACATCAGCGCGGCACCTCGAGCACGGCGGTCACGATGGTCGTGCCGTCCGCGTGCTCGAAGCGGAGGTCGTGGGTCAACTGCCGGATGAAGTGGATGCCAAGTCCGCCGGGCCTTCGCTCCTCGACCGGGCGATCCACGTCGGCGGCCGGAGCCTGGCCGGGATCCCACGGCTCGACGCCTTCGTCGCGCAGCCGCAGGGTCAGTCGGGCCCCGTCATCGTCGAGCCCGACCTCGATCTCGGAGGTGCCGCCGCGGGCGTGCCGGACCATGTTCGTGAACAGCTCCTCGAGGACGAGATCCACGTCGAAGGCCTGGTCGGCGTCGATCCCCCGTGCCACGAAGAACTCCCGGACGAAGGCCACCAGTGCCGGCAGCGAGCCGATGGCCCGCGGGAAGCGCCTGACCAGCATGACGGGGCATCCTATGCGGCCCGAGGGCCGGGTTCAATGTTAGTTTGGGACCGGCCCCTGCCCGGCCGAAGCCGGGCATGGGGCGGGTGATCTGCCTTGGCCCGCCGCGCCGTGTCCATCTGGGGACGATTGCGATTGACGCCCCGCGGCGGCGTCACTAGCTTGCTCGCACCGTCGTCCTCGTGCGCTTCGCTGAACAGCCATCCGCGGCTTCGTCCGCCTACCGGAGGATCCCAATGAACCACCGCAGGAATCGCTCAGCAATCCGGCTCGGATGGATCATCCTCGCCGCTCTCGTCGCCGCGCCGGCCGGTCACGCCGGCCTCGGTGACGCGCTGAAGAAGAAGGTCGGTGACAAGGCGACAAAAAAGGCCGAAGAGGCCGTGGACAAGGCGGTCGATAAGCCCGCCTCCACCACGCCCGCGACCGGCGAAGCCACGTCCGGCGGGGCCGGCGCCGGCAAGTCCGCGAGCGGCGCCGGCGGATCGGGTGAGAAGGTCTCCGCCGTCTCGAGCAAGTTCGATTTCGTCCCGGGCGACAGCGTGATCTTCCTCGACGACTTCAAACAGGACGAACCGGGCGAGTTCCCGGCGCGCTGGCGACTGACCGAGGGCACGTTCGAGGTGGCCGAGATGGATGGGGAGCGCTGGCTCCGATGCGTGAGCGCGGACGGCTGGGTGCAGCTGAAGCTCCCGGTCATGACCGCCCTTCCCGAGTTCTGGACCCTCGAGTTCGACCTCTGGAGCGTCGAGCCGAACTCCTCCGCCTTCACCGTCCGCGGTCTCAACAAGGATGGCGAGTGGATCTGGGAGGCGTCATTCCCGCAGGGCCAGGACCTGGCGTTCCGGACCGGCTCCATCCGGTCCGCCACGACGTTCGAAGGTGATGTCGAGGGTCGCCACCATATGATGTTCATGGGACGGGGCACCGCGGTGAAGGTCTACGTGGACCGCCAGCGCCTGGCGAGCATCCCCGAGGTCTCGGCTGCGCACGGCGCCACGGTCAGGTTCGACATTCGATTCTGGGCCTCGAGCAAACCGATGATCACGAACGTGCGCTTCGCCGAGGGGAGCCGCCCCGCGAAGGACATGCTGGCCGAGGGCAAGCTCGTCACCCATGGCATCCACTTCGCGAGCGGGTCGGATGTCGTCTTGCCGGAGTCCGCTCCGGTGCTGCGCCAGGTGAGCACGTACATGGAAGCCAACCCGGCGGTGAAGCTGCGGATCACGGGGCATACCGACAACGTCGGCTCGGCCGCGAGCAATCTCGATCTGTCGAAGCGGCGCGCCGCATCCGTGGCGGGCGTGCTCGCCGAACAGTTCGGCATCGCCGCCGACCGCTTCACCGCCGACGGGAAGGGCGACACACGCGCGGTCGCGAGCAACGCGAAGCCCGAGGGGCGCGCGATGAATCGCCGCGTGGAGTTCGAGAAGCTCTAGCGCAAACGAATCCGCCGCATCCGCGAAGATCGGTGCCCGGCGCAACCCATCCCGGTAACGCGCGCGTCTCGACCCTGTCCCCGAGGGACGCGGGTGGACGGCACGAAGGCGCCCCGACGCGCCTCGCGTTTCTTGCGCGCTCTGCAATACTTGCAATCCAGGACTTCCAACGGTGACGGGACACGACACGTGCGCCGCCCATGGCGCTCGGCGCCCGCAGGGTTATCCGCCCTGATCCCCGGGATTTACATCTCCCGCCGCACCGGGTGTCACTTCGGCACGAAACTCGCTGGATTCTCCTGCGGCAGTGCCCGCGCCAAGGCTCCGGAATGTCTCGCGCGGCGTATGCCGGCCCGGGTGGCGCAGCGTGCGCTCGGTGGGTCGGCAGCGTCCGGACCGCGACGGCCAGTCCGACACGCGCCAGTCCGACACGGGAGGGAACCATCATGGGCGAGTTCGTCGTCTTCGTCGAAGCCATCACCGGCGCCGCATGGCTTGTCTTTGGCGCGGTCTCACTTCTGGCGGTGGGTTTCCTGGTGTTCGATCGCAAGCAGCGGCCCAGGCTCCGGCTCATCGAGTCGGCCAAGCCGGGTTCGAGACGAGTGGCCTGAAAACATCATCGCGGCCTGGTTCGAAACGCCCGGTCACGAGTGTGTCCCCGCCCTGTCTCGCCTGGGGCCTGCGTCGGATGATCGGTGACGCGCCGACGGCCCCGTGCTTATTACGTGGTCTGCAAGTTTTGCATGCCGGGACCGCGAACCGGGACCAAACGCCACAGCCGCTGCGGCCACGGTCGCGAAGCCCCCGACCGGTTATCCCCGCTCGCTCCTGTGGTTTACGTGCTCCGCCAGCAACCGGGCCTGTTCGGCACGAAAGTCGCTACTCAAGCGGTACGGCGGAGCCCGCCACGAGACTCCGGAATGTCTCGGGGAGGGCCGGGTGTCGGTCTCGGACGGCGCAGCGAGCGCACGAAGGACCGTCAGCGTTCGGACCGTATCGGCCATGTCGGCGCACCTGATCCGCCTCTAGGAGGGAACGACCATGAGCGAGTTCGTGATCTTCGTCGAATCCATCACCAGCGCTGGTTGGCTGTTCCTGTGCGGTCTGGCGGTCATCGCTGTGGGCTTCCTGACACTGGATCGTCGGCCGCCCAAGCGGACCAGGGCTCAGGATGCGGACAAGCCTGGGTCGCGGCGCGCCGCGTAGAACCCGCTCCTCCATCCGGGGACGTCGTGACACTCGCCCCCCGGCGCTCGAACGGTTAACGTTCGCAGCTGCCGGGGGGCGATGCATTTGGGGCCGCGAACCCGGACTATCGAGGAGGTCTCATGTCCATCCGTCCGGTGAGCCGGATCGTCCATGCCCAGCCCACTGTCGAAGGTGCGGGTGTGAAGCTCCGCCGCGCATTCGGATTCGGCGACACCGACGAGACCGATCCGTTCCTGCTGCTCGACGACTTCCGAAACGATCGGCCTGCCGACTACCTCGCGGGATTCCCATGGCACCCGCACCGCGGGATCGAGACCATCACCTACGTGCTGGCGGGCACGGTGGCCCATGGTGACAGTCTCGGCAACTCCGGGACGCTCGGGGCCGGCGACATCCAGTGGATGACGGCCGGGCGCGGCATCCTCCACCAGGAGATGCCGCAGGGCGACCCGCAGGGTCGCATGCACGGATTCCAGCTCTGGGCGAACCTCCCCTCGTCGCTCAAGATGACCGCCCCGCGCTATCAGGACATCCCGGGCGGCGCGATCCCCGAGGTGGTGGACGATGACGGCACGCGCGTGCGCATCGTGTCCGGCGAGTTCTGGGGAAAGCGCGGGCCGGCCGACGGCGTCGCCGCCGATCCCACCTACCTCGACGTATGGGTGCCGCCGGGCCTGCGCAAGATGCTGCCGATGGACACGCGACGCAACGCCTTCGCGTACGTGTTCGAGGGCAGCGGCTCGTTCCGCGACGCCGCCCCTCCCACCGGGGTGCTGGTCGAGGCTCCCGGCCCGATCGAGGTGGTCACGCGCGAGCCGGTCGGCGACCGCTCGCTGGTCATGTTCGGCCCGGGCGACGAGGTCACGGTCCAGGCGGGCGACGCGGGGATCCGCTTCCTGCTGGTCTCGGGCAAGCCGCTCGAGGAGCCGGTAGCGTGGGCCGGACCGATCGTGATGAACACGAAGGACGAGTTGCGCCAAGCCTACGCCGAACTCCAGGCCGGCACGTTCATCCGGAAACCGTAGAGTCGCTAATAGGAAAAGGCTCCCTACCAGGGGACGGGATGCCCAAGGGCGCCCGCGAACCGTCCGGGCGGCAGGGTCCACTGACGAGTGGGGCTGGAGCGACGCGCCCGAAGGGCGCGAGCGACGGGGCCCCGCGAGGAGGGGGAACCAGCCGCCCCGGCGGTTCTCAGGGCACGGCGCTGGTGCGGACGAGCGGTCAGCCGGGCGGCCGGCGCGCGACCAGGACCACCCGGTCCCCGCGCGCGTTGAAGAGCGCGGTCAGCGGCAGGTTGACCGTGTCGATGGCGGCCATCAACCCGCGCTCCAGCACCGATTTCCGCCCGCGCGCCCGGCCCGGAGGGATCTTGCTCTGTCGCATCCGGACCACCCCGAGACCCGCGCCTTCCATGAGCCGCGCGAGCGGGCGGGGTGTGAACTCCCAGAGGTGGTAGGGCGGCTCGCGCAGCACCAGGGTGCCTCCGAACACGCCGTAGAGGCCGAGGGCCAGCGAGCGCGCCAGCGAGTGCGTGGTGATCGGTCCACGCAGGTAGAACCAGCCGCCGGGTTTGAGGATCCGCGCCACCTCCAGGACCGTGGCGCGGCAGTCGGGCACGTGCTCCAACACGTCGCCCATATAGACGAGGTCGAAGTGGGCGGCGGGCAGGCGCGCCGCGATGAGGTCGCCCTGCGCGACCTCGAGCCCCTGGGTGCGGGCGTGGGCCACGGCGTCCGGGGCGATCTCGACCCCCTGCGCCCGCCAGCCGCGCTCGGCGGCGTGCTTGAGCAGCCAGCCGCTCGCGCATCCCACGTCCAGCAGCCGGCCCGAGGCCCCGAGCGCGGCGAACGCGTCGAGCAGTCCCCGGGTCTCGTCACGGAACGCCGACTCGTCGAACGACGACGCGGTCGCGCGCCCGCAGCGGAACTCGCTCTCGAAGTAATCCGCGCCGTAGAGCCCCGCCAACGCGTCCGGCGAGGGCTGGACGGCGAGGAAGCGCATCCCGCACGCGGTGCACGCCACCAGCGGGAAACGCTGCTCCCGGTGCAGGTACGTCATCGCCATCGGCCGCAGCCGGCGTCCGCCACAGGCGAGGCAACGATCGAGCGTGACGACGGCGCCGGGGTTCGTCTCCCCCGCGCTCATGCGCGCACGGGGTCGGCGGCCGTCAATTCCTCGCGCGCCCCGCCTTCGCGTGCGACGCCCCCGTCCGGCGTCGTGGCGCGGCCGATCGGAGCTCCTCCCAGCACGCGGTCCCCATCGTAGAAGACGCAGGCCTGTCCGGGCGTCACGGCCGGCTGCGGGGTCTCGAAGCGGACCTCGACCCGGCCGTCGGCCAGCGGATGGAGCCGGGCCGGCGCCGGGCGGTGGTGGTAGCGGATCTGGACCTCGGCGCGCGTCCCCGCCGCCACCGGCGTGGGTCTCAGCCAGTTCGCGGGCTCGGTCACGAGCCCGGGCGCCTCGAGCGCGCCGCGCGGTCCGAGCACGACGGTATTCGAGGCGGCGTCGATCGAGATGACGTAGAGCGACTCGGGCGCGGAGATCCCCAACCCTCTCCGCTGGCCGACGGTGTAGTGGATGATGCCGCGATGGGTGCCGAGCCTAAGCCCCCCCAGGTCCACGAACTCGCCCGGCGCCGTACCGCGCGTCTCGCCCAGGTTCTTCACCATGAACCCCGCGTAGTCCCCGTCGGGCACGAAGCACAGATCCTGGCTCTCCGGCTTGTCCCACACCGAGAGCCCCAGGCGCTCCGCGTGCGTGCGCACCTCCGTCTTCTCGAGCTCACCCAGTGGGAAGTTGACCCGCGGCAGCACGGCATAGGGGATGGTCGCCAGGGCATAGGACTGGTCCTTGGCGCGGTCGGCGGCCCGGTAGAGCCCGTGGCTGCCATCGGGGAGCTCCGCGACGCGCGCGTAGTGGCCGGTGGCGAGCGTGTCGGCGCCGATCAGCTCCATGTGGCGCACCAGGTCGCCGAACTTGAGGTGCTGGTTGCAGAGCGCGCATGGATAAGGCGTGCGTCCGCTCGCGTAGGCGTCGAGGAACGGCTGCAGCACGCGGGTGCGGAACACCTCCTCGGCCTCGACCACGAAGTGCGGGAATCCCATGCGCGCGGCCACGCGCCGCGCGTCGTCGATGGCATCGAGCGTGCAGCACGCGCGCGGGCTGACCGGCGACTTCCCGTAGCACCAGAGCTTCATCGTGACCCCGGTGAGCGCGTGCCCCTGTTCGGCGAGCAGCGCCGCCGCGACGGCGGAGTCCACCCCGCCGCTCATCGCGGCGAGGACCTTGAGGCGCCTCACGCCGATGCTCCCGCGGCCGGCGCCCCGATCGCGACCGCGGCGGGCACCGCCTCGCGCAGCGCCGCGACCACCGCGTCCACTTCGGCCTCGGACGTGGTGCGACCCATCGAGAGTCGCACGGCGCACACCGCGATCCCGCGGGGCACCCCCATCGCGCTCAAGACCGGCGACGGCTCGACCGCACCGCTGGCGCACGCCGCCCCGGCCGAGACGGCGATCCCGCGCGCGTCGAGCGCCATGAGGAGGTGATCGCTCCGCGCGCCCCGGAACGAGACGTTGACCGTGTTGGGCAGCCGGGGCGCCCGGGCCCCGTGGATGACCGCGTCCTCGGCGACCTGCCGGAGTCCCGCCTCGAGCCGGTCACGCAACGCCGCGAGTCTGGACGCCTCCGAGGCGAGATCGCGCGCGGCGCACTCGGCCGCCTCGCCCAGGCCGACGATCCCGGGAAGGTTCTCGGTGCCGCCGCGCCGGCCGCGCTCGTGGCCGCTGCCGCGGAACAGCGGCGAGAGCGGTGCGCCGCGCCGGACCACCAGCGCGCCGGCGCCCTTGGGCCCGCCCATCTTGTGGGCCGAGACCACGAGGTAGTCCACGCCGAGTGCCAGGAGATCCACCGCGACCTTGCCCGCCCCCTGCACCGCGTCGCAGTGGACGAAGATCCCGGCCGCGCGCGCCCGCCGCGCCAGCTCGGCGACCGGCTGGAGCACCCCGGTCTCATTGTTGGCGAGCATCAGCGAGACCAGCGTCGTCGCCGGCCGGGGGGCGAAGCTCGCGGGATCGATGGCCCCGTCAGGCCCGACCGGAAGATGATCCACCGCCCAGCCCTGCTCCGCGAGCACTTCGGCGGCGCCATGCACCGCATGGTGCTCGACCGCCGAGATCGCCACGCGCGCGCCCGGCCCGCGCCGGGACCACGCCGCCCCCATGATCGCCAGGTGGTCGCCCTCGGTCCCGCCGCTGGTGAACACCACCTCGTCCGGATGGGCGTTCACCAGCGAGGCGACCTGCTCGCGGGCGCGCTCGATCGCCGCGCGGGCCCGCTGCCCCTCCCGGTGAAGACTGGAGGGATTGGCATACAGGTCCGTGAGGCACGGCTGCATCGCCGCGGCCACCTCGGCGCGGACGGGTGTGGATGCGTTGTGGTCGAAGTAGATCAGGGCCGCCCCCTGGCGTGCGCCCCGGAAGGGCCCGGACGGCATCCGGGCCGGAGCGCTGCTACTGCACGAACTTCTGCAGCACCGTGATGCTCTCCTGGGCGCTCAACGCTTCGGGAGAGTTCGGAGCCAGCTCGACGACCCGTTGCCACATGCGGATGGCGTCGCGGTAGATCCCCGCGTCGGCGAACGCGACCCCGAGGGTGAAATAGGCGCAGTACGAACCCGGGGTGCGCTGCAGCACGCCGCGGAGGATGTCCATCGCCTCGGCGTGCTTCCCTCCGGCGTACAGCGAGCTCGCCAGCCGGCAGGCGGCGATCGAGTCGCCCGGCGCGACCACGAGTGCTTCGCGGTAGAGCCCCTGCGCGAGTTCCCCGTGACCGTGCGCATCCTGGGCGGCGCCGAGATTGACCAGCAGCTTCAGGTCATTGGGCCGCTTTCGATAGGCCTTGCCCAGCACGGTGATCGCGTCGGCGGGACGATCGCGGTCCAGGTACATGACGCCGAGCCGGTAGAGATTGTCCACGTTGCTCGAATCCCGGGCCACCGCCTTCTCGAGCAGCGTGAGGGAGTCCCCCTCGGCGGCCTTGGGCGCCGCGATCGCCTTGGGCTCCGCCGCGCGGGCCAACGAAGCGGCGGCGATCGAGCCGAGTGCGATGAGGACGACCAGCAGGTGCTTCACCGGGGCTTCTCCTTGCGGGGTCTGTCGGAAGTGTCAGCGGCGAAGAAGGATAGCATGGGGTTCGGGGGCCGGCCAAACCTCGAGCGGCCGGGCGCGTCGGCCGGTCGCGAGCTTCGTCGCCACGGGCCGGGTCGCCCGAAGGTCAGACCTTGAGCGTCGCCGCCCGGACGATCGCCTGGTCCAGGTCGGCCCAGAGGTCCTCGACGTCCTCGATCCCGGCCGAGACCCGGACCAGGCCTTCGGGGATGCCGGCCTTCGCGCGTCCCTCGGGGCCGAGTTGGATGTGCGATGTGGCCGAGGGCATGCTCGCGAGCGACTCCACCCCGCCCAGGCTCGGGGCCTGCTTCACGAGCTGGAGCGCGTTGACCGCCGCCTCGGCCGCGGCGGCGCCGCCCAGCACCTCGAACGCGAGCACGGGACCGAAGCCGAGCGTCATCTGCTTCGCCGCCAGCGCGTGACCCGGGTGCGACGGCAGGCCCGGATACAGGACCTGCGCCACCCCGGGATGACCGCCGAGCCGCTTCGCCAGCTCGAGCGCGTTGGCGTTGGCGGCCGCCACGCGGAGCGGCAGGGTCTTGAGGCTGCGCTCGATCTGCCACGCCACCGATGGATCCGGGACCGGGCCGAACACCTTGCGCACCCTCCAGACCCGCGCCAGCGCGGCGGCGGCCCCGACCACCGCGCCCGCCAACAGGTCGCTGTGGCCGCCGATGGACTTGGTCGCGCTGTACATGACCAGATCCGCCCCGAGCGCCAAAGGCTTCTGCCCGATCGGCGAGGCGAAGGTGTTGTCCACGGTCAGCAGCGCGCCCTTCGCGTGGGTGAGCGCCGCCGCCCGCTGGATGTCCACCACGCACAGGGTCGGGTTGGTCGGCGATTCGATGTGGAACAGCCGCGTCTCGCGGCGGAACAACCGCTCCCAGCCCGAAGGATCGCGCGCGTCGGCCAGATCGAAGCTCCAGCCGAAGTGATCCGCCCCCCAGCGCAGGAGGTCGTGCGTCCCGCCGTAGCACTGATGGAGCGCGATGATGTGATCGCCCGCCTTCAGATGCGCGAGGAACATCCCGGCCAGCGCCGCGACGCCGGACGAGAACAGCAGCGCCGTCTCCGCGCCCTCGAGGCCCGCGAGCCGCTGCTCGCACGCGTGCAGCGTCGGATGCCCGACCCGCTGGTAGTAGGCGCCCGCGGCGCCGCGTTCCTGCTCGGCGTCCATGGCGGCGAGGCTCGGGAAGGAGAACGTGGCCGAGTGGATGATCGGCGTGCTGACCGGACCGGGCGAGACGGCGTGGGCGCCATGCACGGCACGGGTGCGGACGCCGCGCGCGGGGCGGGGCTGGGAGTCACGGGGCATGTCGGGTCGCTCCTGTCGTTGCGCGGCGTCGAAATCCTCGGCTACAGTCGCGTCATCATACTCCAGCCGCCCGGGACGGCGGATGCTGAGGATGCGGCGACGACTGATGCGCGAGGGAGCACCCGATGCCATCTCCAATCGTCACATTCACCTCCGACTTCGGCCTCTCGGACTGGTTCGTGGGGGTGGTCCACGGGATCATCCACGGCATCTGCCCGGACGCCCGCGTGGTGGATCTCACCCACGACATCCCCCCGGGGCACGTCGAGCGCGCGGCGTTCGTGCTCGAGGCGGCGGCCCGCGATTTTCCGCCGGCGACGGTCCACCTTGCGGTCGTGGATCCCGGCGTCGGGACCGCGCGCCGCCCGCTGGCGGTCGGGGCCCGCGGCCAGTGGTTCGTGGGCCCCGACAACGGCCTGCTCGAGTGGGGTCTGGGCGACGCGGCCGCCGAGCCGCACGCGGTCACCGAATCCCGCTTCTTCCGCAATCCGGTGAGCCGGACCTTCCATGCGCGGGATGTGTTCGCGCCGGTGGCCGCCCACCTGGCACTGGGCGAGTCGGTCGCGGCGTTCGGCCCGCGCGTCGCCGACCCGGTCCGCCTCGTCCGCGCCCTCCCCCGGCGCGCCGACGGCCTGCTCGTGGGGCGGGTCATGTTCGTGGATCACTTCGGGAACGCGCTCACCAGCCTGACCGAGCAGGATCTCGGCGACGCCTTCCCCCGGCAGCCCGAGGCGCGGCTGCAGATCCTGGTGGCCGGCCACACCATCCGCGGGCTCGCGCGCGCCTACGGCGACGCCAAGGTGGGGACGCTGCTCGGGATCATCGGTTCGAGCGGGCGCCTCGAGATCGCGCAGGTCGGCGGCGACGCCTCCGCCAGGCTCGGGCTCAGCGAAGGCGACGAGGTGGCGGTGGGCGCGGCGTAGCCGCCGGGCCGGCGCCGCGTCCGCCTACGGGCAATACGGGGAGCCGCTCAGGGCCGAATGCCCTGCGACGAAGACCTTGGTCAGGATCGCGAGGTCGGCCGAGCCGACCGTACCGGTGTGATCGAAATCGGAACGGCCGGCCGTCGGATGGTTGACGAAGTCCGAGATCACCAGGGCCAGGTCCCCGGCGCCCACCCCGTTCGAGCCATCGCGGTCGAATGTGGCCGCGGGGATGCTTGGAAACGGTAAGCCGCTGGCCGTCACGGTCACGCAATCGAACGTCTCGCGCGGAGGCGAGGCGCCGTTGCCACCGGCCACGACGTTGATCACGATCCGACCCTGACCGTCCGTCGTCCCGGTCACGCGCTTCGAGCCACAGTCAGTGGTCGTGGTGGATCCGGTGACGTTCTGGCTCAGCCGGATGTCGGTGCAACGGGTGAAGTCGAGAACGACTTCGTCGCCCGGCCGCAGGACGTTGTTGGCGTCGCGGATGATGTAGGTGACGGCGCCGGCCGGATCGGGCAGGTTGGCATGGCCCGTCGTGTTGATGAATGCAGGCTTGGTCGAGTTGGCGGCATTGGGAGGGCTGGCGCGGCCACCGCCGGCCACCAGGAGGCCCACCGCGGCAAGCAAGGCGGTCTTGAGAACGAGACCCGTCATCGTTGCACCTCCATGTCCCCCGGCGCGGCGGGACTGCGCTGACTACTCAGGGTACTACCCCTGCCGTCAAATGCCAGTTCCGGTGCGAGGCGCGCGGCCTTGCCGCGCAACGCGTTCGCGCTCCAACGCACAAAGGCCCCGGACCAATCATCGGTCCAGGGCCTCGGCTTTTCCTGCGCCTCGCTAGGGCTTGCGCGCCTTCTCGGGCGCCGCGGTTTGGCGCACGTCCGAGTTCGGGTGGCGGTGGGGGCGACGTAGCCGCCGGGCCAGCCCCGCGCCCACCTACGGGCAGTACGGAGCGCCGCTCAGGGCCGAGCTCCCTTGGATGAAGACTTGGGTCAGGATCGAGAGGTCAGCCGCACTGACCGTACCGCTGTTGTCGAAATCGGAACGGCCGGCCGTTGGATGGTTGATGAAGTCCCAGATCACCAGGGCCAGATCACCGCTGCCCACGCCGTTCAAGCCATCGCGATCGAACGAGGCCGCGGGGATGTGAGGAAACGGTACGCTGTTGACCCTCACGATCACGCAAGCGAAATCATTGCGCGGAGGCAAGCTGCCGTTGCCACCGGCCACGACGTTGATCACGATCCGACCCAGTTCATCCGTAGTCCCGGTCACGCTCTTCGAGGCGCAAGTGGTAGTCGTGGTGGTCCCGGATATGGTCTGGCTCAGCCGGATGTCGGTGCAGAATGTGAAGTCGAGGACGACTTCCGCGTTTATAATCAGAAAGTTGATGGCGTCGCGGATGATGTAGATGACGGCGCCGGCCGGATCGGGCGCGTTGGTATGGCCCGTGGTATTGATGGACGTGGGCTTGGTCGAGTTGGCCCAATGGGGTTTTTGGCCGGCCCAGCCAACCCCAGCGACCAGGAGACTCACCGCGGCAAGCAAGGCGGTCTTGAGAACCAAACAAGTCATCGCCGCACCTCCATGTCCCCAGCGCGGCGGGACTCTCGCCGCCGCGCGGACTACTCAGGGCCTTACCCCTGCTATCCAGTGCGAGTTCCGGTTCCTTGAGCTTGGCGCCCCAACGCACGAAGGCCCCGGACGGTGCTCACCGGTCCGGGGCCTCGGCGCTTCCAGCCGTTCGCTAGGGCTTGCGCGCCTTCTCGGGCGCCGCCGTCTGACTCGGGCTGGCGGTCGCATCCGTTCCCGGCGTTCCCGGGGCCGCCGGGCGCGCCTTGCCGTCCTCCAGGACACGCGACATCAGGCTGCTGGCCTGCGGGAACAGATCGAACGCCGCGTTGATCTGCGGGTCGTCCTCGACCAGGATCTTGTAACGCTCCGCGCGTCCGACGGTCGCCGCGGCGATCTCGGCCCGCAACTGCTGGAGCATGAACGGACGGTCCGCGGTCCAGACCGAATCGTTCGCGGCCACCTTGCGGT
>JBKJXJ010000261.1:0-2582 GCA_046716125.1 Candidatus Eiseniibacteriota bacterium | reverse complement strand
TGCAGGCGCTGCGGGCCGCGGCCGGCCGCGCGCAGGCCCGGGTGCTGGCCGCGCTCGCGACCTCGTCACGCGACGGGCAGGCCTCTGGCGTGCGCTCGCTCTGGTCCGCCAACGCGGTCGCCGCCCGGATCGCTCCCGCGGCGTTCGAGCGGCTCGCCGGGCTCGAGGAGATCGAGGCCATCCTGCTCGATCCCGAGCGTCCGATGCTCGAGGACGAGAGCGCCGCTCCGGCCCGGAGCGCCGTGCGTGTCGTGGCCGGAGCTGTCGCCACCCCGGCATGGAGCGTGAGCTGGATCGGCGCCCCGGCGGTCTGGGACCAGGGCTGGCGTGGCGCCGGCGTCCTGGTCGCGATCATCGACACCGGCGTGGACTGGAACCATGCCGATCTCGCGAGCCGGATCTGGACCAATCCCGACGAGATCCCGGGGAACGGTCTCGACGATGACGCCAACGGCGTGGTGGACGACGTGCACGGCTGGGACGCGGCGAACGGCGACGGCAGCCCGCTCGACGACAACGGACACGGCACCCACGTGGGCGGATCGGTCGCGGGCGACGGCACCGGGGGCACGATCACCGGCGTCGCGCCCGAGGCGCAGCTGATGGCGGTCAAGGTGCTGAACGCGGGCGGCGGCGGGACCTTCACGAACATCATGGCCGGCGTCGAGTACGCCCTGGACAACGGGGCGCACGTGCTCAATCTCTCGCTCGGCGGGATGTGCACCTCGCCGGCGCTGCGCGCGCTACTGCGCGCCAACGCCGACGCGGCGGCGGCGGCGGGGATCACCATGTGCGTGGCGTCGGCGAATGATCGCTGCAAGCAGCGTCCGCCGAACCTGGTGCGCTCGCCGGGCGACTCGCCGCCTCCCTGGCGCTCGCCTGACCAGCCCGCGACCGGCGCCCTGGGCGGGGCGACGACCGTGGGCGCCACCGGGAATCTCTCGGACCAGATCACGACGTTCTCGAGCCCGGGCCCGGTGGACTGGTCGCAGCCGGCGGGATACGGGGACTGGCGGATCTGCGATCCCCGCGCGCCCAACGTCGGGCTCATCAAGCCCGACGTCTCGGCCCCGGGGCTGGACGTGATCTCGACCATCCTCGGCGGGGGCTACGGGAACAACTCGGGCACGTCGATGGCGACGCCGCACGTGGCCGGGCTGGCCGCGCTGATGCTGTCGAAGAACCCGCAGCTCGCTTCGAACCAGGTGCACCAGATCCTCGAGACCACCGCCCTCGACCTGGGCCCGTCCGGCAAGGACAACGACTACGGCGCCGGCCGCATCCGCGCGCCCGAGGCGCTGGCGGCGACCCCGGCGCCGCCGGTGGTCACGGTCGAGCCCGGCAGGGGGGGTGCGCTTCCCGCGCTGGCCCTGAGCGAGGCGATGCCCAATCCCGCCGCGACGTCCGCCGCGTTCGAGTTCGCGATCGGGAGCGCGGGGCGCGTGCGGCTCGCGCTCTACGACGTGCGCGGCCGCCGCGTGCGCACCCTGGTCGACGGTGCGCGCGCCGCGGGCGTCCATCGCGCGTCCTGGGACGGCCGCGATCAGCAGGGCGCCACGGCCGGCGCCGGCATCTACCTCGCGAGCATCGAGACCGCGGGGCTCAGGGCGCAGCGCAAATTCGTCTGGCTCGGACGGTAGTCCGCACGCGACGCCGCGCGAGTCAGTGCGTGGGCCCGGCCGGGTCCTCGGTGTAGGGAGTCCGCCGCTCGTAGAGGGCGAGCCGCTGGCGGATGCCGTCGGTCATGCGATTGCCGGGGATGGCCTCCGCGATCGCGACCGCGTCCTTCGCCACGCGCACCGCCTCGTCGAAGCGCCCGGCCGCGGCCTCGGCGGCCGCCTGGGTGTCGAGGACCTGCGCGTTGCGGCCGCCGCTCAGCTCCACCGCCCGTAGGGCGAGGCGCCGGGCCTCCTCGGGATCGCGCAGCGCCGGATCGGGAAGCGTGGCCAGGAGCCAGGCGAGCTGGTTCACCGGGTCGGGCCAGTCGGGGGCGAGCCGGACCGATTCCCGGAGGTGAGCGATAGCGTCGCGCTCGCGTCCGACCTTGCGCAGCAGGACGACCGCCAGCCAAAGATGGGGCTGCGCGTCCTCCGGCGCCCGGGCGACGGTGCGCTCGAGCGAGGCGATGCTCTCGTCCACCCGCCCGGTGAGGGCGAGCAGCGTCCCGAGCCGGCTGATCGCCGCGACGTGGTCGGGCTTGATGTCCACCGCGCGCCGCAACTCGGCCTCGGCTTCAGGGAGGCGGCCCGCCTGGATGAGGGCGATGCCGTGCATGTACGCGGTCTTCGCGTCCCCGGGCAACAGCGCGCGCGCCCGCTCGAAGTGCTCGAGCGCCTCTGACAGGTCGCCCCGTCGCAGGAGGCCGGAGGCGAGGTTGAGCTGGGCCCACGAGTAGTTCGGGTCGAGCGCGATCGCGCGCCGGAACTCGGCGATCGCCGCGTCGTACTCGAACCGTGCCTCGTGCGCCACCCCGAGCCCGTTGTACGACTCGGGCATCCGCGGCGCCGTCTCGACGACGCGGCGCCACAGCGCGATCGAATCCCGCCAGTGACGCAGCATCGCGCGACTGCCGCCCGCCTCGG
>JBKJXJ010000260.1:0-5841 GCA_046716125.1 Candidatus Eiseniibacteriota bacterium | reverse complement strand
TCAGCGAGGGCATGACGCCCCTGATCGTGATGACCGTCATCGCGCTCCTCTTCGGCGTCCACATGGTGATGGCGATCGGCGGGGCCGACATGCCGGTGGTGGTGTCCATGCTGAACAGCTACTCCGGGTGGGCGGCGGCGGCGACCGGCTTCATGCTCTCGAACGACCTGCTGATCGTCACCGGTGCGCTGGTTGGCTCGAGCGGCGCCATCCTGTCCTACATCATGTGTCGGGCCATGAACCGCAGTTTCCTCTCCGTGATCGCCGGCGGATTCGGCACGGATGGAGGCGCCCCGGCGGCGGCCGGCGCCGCGCTGCCCGCGGGCGAGGTGGTGTCGATTAACGCGGCGGAGGCCGCCGAGCTGTTGCGCGAGGCGAAGAACGTCATCATCGTGCCCGGGTACGGCATGGCGGTGGCGCAGGCTCAGCACACGGTGTACGAGATCACCAGGTTCCTGCGCGAGAAGGGCGTCAATGTGCGATTCGGCATCCACCCGGTCGCCGGCCGCATGCCCGGGCACATGAACGTGCTGCTGGCGGAAGCGCGGGTGCCCTACGACATCGTGCTGGAGATGGACGAGCTGAACGGGGATTTCCCGTCCACCGATGTCGCCATGGTGATCGGCGCCAACGACATCGTGAACCCCGGCGCGCAGGACGACCCGACCAGCCCGATCGCGGGCATGCCTGTGCTGGAGGTGTGGAAGGCGAAGACCTCGGTCGTCATGAAGCGCAGCATGGCGTCGGGCTACGCCGGGGTGGACAACCCGCTCTTCTACAAGGAGAACAACCGCATGCTCTTCGGCGACGCCAAGAAGATGCTCGACGAGGTGCTGTCGGCGCTAAAGGCGTGATCTTGCGGGGCGCGCGGCACGAGGAAGAATCCGGGGCCGGTGGTCGCGAGTCCGGCAAAGCCGGGAAAGAAAAAGCCCGTGGGCCTACAAGAGGGCGTATTCTGAGCGGAGCAAGGCTGCTTCCGTCGCGCTCGAGGTCGCCCGATGTTCACCTGTATCGCACGCACCTCCCAACCCTCCCAAGTTCCGGTAATCACGCGGGCCTTGCCTGTGATGCCATTGCTGTTGATTGCCCTGTCGGCATCGGTCCAGGCAGATCAGCTCTTCTCGGCGCCCTTCCTGTCCTTCGATACTGGCCAGGTCCCTGTCTCGCTGGCGATCGCCGACCTCAACGCGGACGGGTGGCAGGATCTGGCAGTGGCGAACTTCCGCTCCAACTCGGTTTCGGTGCTACTCGGGAACGGGGACGGGACGTTCGCGGCTAGGACCGACTTCGGCACCGGAGCCAATCCCCGCTCGGTGGCGGTCGCGGACCTGAACGCGGATGGGCGGCCGGACCTGGCGGTGACGAACCAGGACTCGCACACGGTCTCGGTGCTGCTCGGGAACGGAGACGGCACGTTCGGGGGCGGGAACGACTTCGGGACCGGGAGCAATCCCTACCGGCTTGCGATCGAGGACCTGAACGCGGACGGATGGCGGGACCTGGTGGTGACGAACCTCGGCGCGCCTACGGTCTCGGTGCTGCTGGGGAACGGGGATGGCACATTCGGGGCCAGGACTGACATTGGCACCGGGGAGGTGCCCTCGTCGGTCGCGATCGCGGACCTCAGCGCAGACGGGCGGCCGGACCTGGTAGTGACAAAGGGACGCTACTCGATCTCGGTGCTGCTCGGGAACGGGGACGGCACGTTCGGGGCCCCGACCGACTTCGCCACGGGGGAGGCGCCCTCGTCGGTTGCGATCGCGGACCTAAACGCGGACGGGCGACCGGACCTGGCGGTCACGAACCAATACTCGCACACGGTCTCGGTGCTGCTGGGAAACGGGGACGGCACGTTCAGGGCCAGGACCGACTTCGGCGAGGGGGGAAACAATCCCTTTTCCGTGGCAATCGCGGACCTGAACGCGGACGGACGGCGGGACCTCGTGGTGGCAAACTTCGGGGGGTCCACGGTCTCCGTGCTGCTGGGGAACGGGGATGGCACTTTCGTGGCCAGGACCGACTTCGACGCCGGGCCGGGCCCCATCTCAGTGGCGATCGCTGACCTCAATGCGGACGGGTCGCCAGACGTAGCGGCGGCCAGCTCCAATTCGAACACGGTCTCGGTGCTGGTAGGCAACGGGGACGGCACGTTCGGGGTCAGAAACAACTTCGGCACCGGGATCGGTTCCGGCTCGGTGGCAATCGCGGACCTCAACGGGGACGGGCGGGCCGACATGGTGGTGACGAACTCGGGCGTGTTCCCGGACTACAGGGGAACGGTCTCGGTGCTGCTCGGGAACGGTGACGGCACGTTTGGGGCCAGGACCGACTTCAGCACCGGGAGGTATCCCATCTCCGTGGCGATCGCGGATCTCAACGCGGACGGCAGGCCGGACCTGGCGGTGGCGACCAGCGACACACACACGGTCTCGGTGCTGCTCGGAAACGGGGACGGCTGGTTCGGGATCAGGTCCGACTTTGGCGCCCCAGGCGATGCCCGCTCGGTGGCGATCGCCGACCTCAGCGCGGATGGGTGGCTGGACCTGGCAGTGGCCAACTACCGCGCCTACCTCCCCGAAATGGGCTCGCCCATGGTCTCGGTGCTGCTCGGGAACGGGGGCGGTATCTTCGCGTCCCCGATGGAGTTTGGGGATCACAGCAATCCATACTCGGTGGCTATCGCAGACCTCAACGCAGACTTGCGACCGGACCTGGTGGTGGCGTCCGGTCTCAACACGGTCTCGGTGCTGCTTGGTAGCGGGGACGGTTCGTTTGCTGCCATGACCGATCTTGCGACCGGGGAAGCACCGCGCTCAGTGGTGATCGCGGACCTCAACGCGGACGGGCGGCAAGACCTCGTCGTGGCGAACAGGAATTCGCATACGGTCTCAGTTCTGCTTGGGAACGGCGACGGCACGTTTGGGGCCAGGACCGACTTCAGCACCGGGAGGTATCCCATCTCCGTGGCTATCGCAGACCTGAACGGGGACGGGCGCCCGGACCTGGCGGTGGCGAACTCTGGCTCGCACACGGTTTCGGTGCTCCTCGGCAACGGCGACGGCACGTTTGAGACCAAGACCGACTTCGGCAGCGGAAGCGGAGCCATCTCCGTGGCGATCGCGGACCTGAACGCGGACGGGCGGCCGGACCTGGCGGTGGTGAGCGGGGGCGTCTCGGTGCTGTTCGGGAATGTGGATGGTCCGGTGCCCGTGTTGTTGTCGCCCGCGAACGCAGAGGCGACGCCCGAGCAGGTGGTGCTCCGCTGGCGAGGCAAGGACGCGGCGAGCCTGGTGGCCAGCGTGGACCGCCGCACCGCGGCCGGCGACTGGGAGCGGCTGGGCACTCCGGTCGCCGAGGGCGCAGACGTCCTACGCTACGATGACCGCACCGTCATTGCCGGTATGCGATACGGCTATAGGTTGGGCTACCAGGACGGCGCTGGCGAGTCCTTTACGTCCGAATTCTGGGTCGACGTGCCGGCCGGGTTCGGTCTTGCGCTTGCGGGCTTCCGGCCGAACCCGGCGCTTGGCGCCCCGCTTGTCGTGTTCTCCCTGGCCGACAATTCACCCGCCGTGATCGAGGTGATCGACGTGGCAGGTCGGCGGGCGCTGCGTCGCGAAGTAGGCGGGCTCGGACCCGGGCGCCATGTGATACGGCTTGAGGGGACCGCCCGTCTCGCCCCGGGCGTGTATCTGATGCGGCTCCACCAGGCCGGCCGGAACCAGTTCGCACGCGGCGTCGTGGTCAGATAGCCGACCGACGCTGAGCTGACTCTGACTGAGGTCTGCCTCCATCTGTCCAGGCCAGCACTCCCCGGTACGTCCTGTCCCGGACCGCGAGGCGCGCGAAGCCCTCGCCTGTGATGTACGCCTCCATCGCAGGAGCCTCGCCCCTCATGAGACCCTACGCCCCCTCGGCCACCTCGCTGCCCAGGAAGAACCCGTCGTCGCCCATCGCCTGGTAGAGGGGCATGAGGATGAACCCCGCGCCTGGCGCCCGGATCTCGCCCCCGGAGTCCCGTGCCAGGAGTTGGTTCGCCGCAATCCGCTGGATGTTGGTGTAGCCGGGCTCCATGCGGAAGTGATCCTCGGCGGCGATCGCGTGGCGGTGGTGGACGCGCAGCACCGGCGGCAGCTCGCCGCGGCTGGCCGCGAGGACCGCCCGGTCGTCCGCCAGGCTGGCTACGGAGCCCGCTTCGACGATCCCGGCGGCCGATAGCGCCAGCCGGATCACCGCCTCGTGGTTCCGCGCCGATGCGGGGTTCGCGTTCTGTCCGCCTTCCACCGCGACCGCGATGCAATGCGTGCCGAGGTGGCTCGCGAGCGTGCCGTCGATCGCCTCGAGCAGGCCGAGGACCAGCGTGAGCGGGAGCGTGGCGGTGAAGCGCCGGACGACGGCATCGTCCCGGCACATCATGAACGGGATGCCCTCGGCCGACGTGGCATGGAGATCGAGCAGGTAGGCGGGGCCGCGCGCCGAGGCGAGCGCCTGCTCCAGCTCTTCCGCCAGCTCAAGCTGCTCGTAGTCCTCGGCGTCCAGCTCCTCCACGCCCTCGGTCGCGCGGAGGGTGGCGAGGCGCTCACCGGTCCAGCCGCGGTTCAGGTCGTGGTCAATGAACCGCACGCCGCGCTCGAGCGCTCGCACGTTCCCGGCCAGCATCACCACGTCGCCATTTACCCGAGCCGGGGCGGGTTCGATCGCCGCCGCCACCCGTCGCATCGCCTCGACCCCCGAGGGCTCATTGCCGTGCAGGCCTCCGATCACGATGAGCGTGGGTCCCGGCGCCTCGCCGCGCAGTCGGGCGATGACGCGCGTGACGGCGGGCGAGTGGTCCAGCGAGGCGTCCGCCATCGCTCAGTGCCCGAGCTTCTCTTCGAGCAACTGGCCGGCGATCTCGGTGAAGTCGTGCTCGGTGATGATCCCGACCAGGGTCTTGCCCTGAACGACCGGCAGGCAGCCGACGCGGCGCTCGCGCATGATGGTGATCGCCCGGCGCGTCGTGGTGTCGGGGCCGATCACTACGGGGTCGCGCCGCATGACCTCGCCGACCGGGATCAGGGCCGCGGCACGGCCTTCGGGGCTATGGTCCGAGAGCAGACGGAGGAGGACCCGGTACGACACGAGGCCGACCAGCCGGTGCTCGCGGTCCTCGACCGGGACATGGCGGATGCGATGCCACTCCATCAGATGCGCGGCCAGCTCGATCGGGTCGTCCTCGTGAACGGTGTAAAGGTCGGTGGTCATGAACTGCTCGACCTTGACGTAGTTGTGTTTCCACCCGCCGCCCTCGGCGCGCGCGGCGGGCTCCCACTCCGACACCGGGATCCCGGCGCGCTGGCGCGCGACGGTCGCCATGGTCAGCGCGTTCAGGCGCTCGCCGAGCGTCCCTTCGTCCTTCATCGCGGCGAGGGAGAACAGCAGCCAGCGCGAGCCGGTGCGGCCCGAGCGCACGCGGCGCTCGAGCACGCCCAGGGTGCGCTCACGGTCGGCGGCGTCCACCCCGGCGGCGGCGAGGCCGTCGTTGGCGATCGGCAGCAGACGCTCGGTGATGAGCTCGAGCGCCGAGATCTCCTCGCCGTCCAGCCATGTGAAGTGGGCGGCGAGCCCCTGGCGCGCGGCGGAGAGGAAGTTGTGCTTGGCGTGCTCGAACGCCATGTGCTTCGTGACATCCTCGATCTTGGAGCCGAGGCCCATCATGAGCCCGATCCAGAACGCGGCGTTGGCCATCTCGTCGGCGACGCTCGGCCCCGAGGGCAGCACTCGGTTCTCGATCCTGAGATGCGCCTTGCCTTCGGTGATGCCGTAGCAGCCGCGATTCCAGCGGTAGACCGTGCCGTTGTG
>JBKJXJ010000259.1:0-2815 GCA_046716125.1 Candidatus Eiseniibacteriota bacterium | reverse complement strand
GGTTGGCGTCAAGCCGGTGCTCCGCTGTTGGATGGAACTCAACGATTGACGACTGACCGGAAGTCTACGGACCATCGAGCCAAGCTAGCGAAGATTCAGCGGTTCGATCAGCTCATCGCATACCTGCGCGACGAGATGGGTTGGCCCATCGCTCGCGACTCGTTCGAGGACGTGGACGATCTCTTCTACGACTTCACGGCCGACGAGCTCGGGATCGATCCCAAGACGGCCGCCAAGATCCAGGAGATCAAGCGCCTGCGCCCGCTCTCGCCGAAGCAGCCGTGGGGGATCTTCTTCGTCAAGTTCGAGCCGAAGAGGCTTCCCGTCGTCGCGCTGCGCCGCATCCTGAGCCAGGTCGCGCTCAAGAGGCGCGCCTCCGCCAACAGCGCCGAGCGCGCCGCCTGGTCGGCGGACGACCTGCTCTTCGTCTCCAACTACGGCGAGGGGGATGTAAACGGCCACTGAGAACCGCGTCTTTCTGACCCTCCGACGCGCGTCTGGCGAACGGTCCTTCCTCTGCGCCAGACTGCCCGCCTTCCTGCGGACGACAGCAAAGGTCGAGGGCTCAAGGTGAGGGTATCACCCGGAGCCCTCTGGTCGACTTTCTTCCTGCGAACGCCGACGTGATGCGAAGTCTAGGGCGGTAGTTCGCGGGGGTCAACGACCCGCGTTCGCGGAGTCGCGAGCGCGGTGAACGAGAGCCTTCGGCAGGATCGATGTGGGCGCTGCGGCGAGCTCTTCTACCTGTGCCGGCGCCACGATCGAGGCCAGATCTACTGCGGACCCGGGTGCCGTTTCGAGGCCCGCCGGCGGTCGTTACGGGCGGCCCGCGCCCGCCATCAGGCGAGTGAACTGGGACGGCTCGACCACCGCGATCACCAGCGCGCCTACCGTGCCCGCCTCAAGCTCGTCCCGGCGTGCGTGACGGATCAGGGTTCCCCCACCGCCCTGCGTTCGCCCAAGGTGGCCGCGCCCGCCGAAGCGGCGCCGATCTCCGGCGCCTCGCGTCTCGGCGAGCGGAGGGACCGCGGTGAAGCCTGCGATGACCGTGGCGATCGGTGCCACGTGCGACGTGACTCGGCTGGTGGCGATGCGGGAGGCGCGGGGAACGCGCGAGGTGCTGCGGGCGCGCCTGGGACCGCCGTCCCAGGTGCATCGGTGGGCAGCGCCGTTGCTGCTGGAGAGCCTGGCGCTCTGGTATCAGCAACCGGTCCGCGTTGTGCTGTCTGCGGAGTCCGATGCGATCTCATCCGCGTTACACCTCTGCGACGGGTTCGGCTTCGGCGACCGCACGCTCCATTACGACGTCGCGTGGCGTCGCTCGCGAGGCGCTGAGTTGCGGGGCGGACCCGACGCCTTCCGGGCGCTGCGGCGGCTGTGCCAGTCATGACCGTCGCGCCCGAAGTCGAAGCCCAGATCCGCCGGCTATTCTTCGCCGAGCACTGGAAGGTCGGCACCATCGCCTGGCAACTCGACATCCATCACGACGTGGTCCGCCGCGTGCTCGGGCTGTTGCCGCCACCGGAGGCGACCGGCCCGCGGTCCCAGCGCGTCGATCGCTACCGCGAGTTCATCGCCGAGCAGTTGGCCCTGTACCCGCGCCTGCGTTCCACGCGGCTTTACGACATGATCAAGCCCCGCGGCTACGTCGGCAGCGTGCGCACGTTGCGCCGCTTCGTCACCGGTATCCGTCCCGCCCCTGAGGCGGAAGTCTTCTTGCGTCTCCAGCCGCTCGCCGGCGAGCAGGCCCAGATCGACTGGGCCCACGTCGGGACGATCCCCGTTCCCGGCGGCGAACGGCCGCTGTGGGTGTTCCTGATGGTGCTGGCCTACTCGCGCGCGCTGTGGGCCGAGCTGGTGTACGAGCTCACCGCCGACTCGCTGTGCCGCTCGCTGGTGCGGGGCACGACCTGGCTGGGGGGCTCCGCCCGACAGTGGTTGTTCGACAACGCCAAAGCGGTGGTGCTCGAACGCCACGGCGACGCGGCACGCTTCCACCCCGACCTCCTGGACCTCGCCGGTCACTATCACGTCCAGCCCCGCCTGTGCGCGGTCGGAAAAGGCAACCAAAAGGGACGGGTCGAGCGTGCGGTTCGCTACCTGCGCGAGCGCTACTTCGCCGGCCGTCGCATCACCGACCTCGCCACCGGCAACCGCGAACTCGCCCGCTTCCTCGAGGAGATCGCACTGCCTCGCCCGCATCCGGTCTTCAAGGATCGCTCGGTCCGCGAGGTCCTCGCCGAGGAGCAACCGCGTCTCCTGCCGCTGCCGGCGACCCCGCCCGCCACCGATCGCATCCTCTCGGTGAGCGCCGACAAGACCGCCAGCGTGCGCTTCGATACCAACCTCTACTCGGTGCCGCCCGCCGCGGCTGCCAGGACCCTGACCCTGGTCACCAGCGACACGCTCGTGCGCGTCCTCGACGGCAGCCTTGAGGTCGCACGCCATCCCCGCTGCTGGGGTCGCCGCCAGATGATCGAGCTTCCCGAACACCGCGCCGAGATCCTCCGCCTCAAACGCGCCGCCCAGGAGCTCAAGGGCCGCGATCGGCTGCGCGCGCTCCTGCCCGCCATCGACACCCTCTACGCCCGCTGGATCGACGGCGGCCGCAGCCTGCGCCACATGACCGCTCAGACCAACAAGCTCCTCGATCTCTATGGCGAGACGATCTTCATCGAGGCCGCCACCGCGATCATCGACCGCGGCCTGCACGATCCCGGGGCGCTGGCGCAGTGGTGCGAACAGAAGCGCCGCGCGCTCGCCCGCCCCGTCCCGGTGGAGATCACCCTCACCAGCCATGTCCCCGACCGCGACG